>NZ_JBMFVA010000090.1:0-504 GCF_049966235.1 Vulcanisaeta sp. | reverse complement strand
CGATTAGTTAGGGAGATTGAGACGGAATTAAGGGAATTGGAGCTTTGGAGCTCGTTGTTAGGGCTTGGTAAGAACTATGAGGAGCTTTGGTATCCGCTGCTTGAGGCTGAGTATCATGATCCAATAAGTGCAACAAATACTAAGCAGGCATTTGATGATATAGTGAATAGGCTAGTGAATACTAAGAAGGCTATTAATGAGGAGTTAAAGAGGATTATACAAAGCGTGGTCACGCTCGACGAGGGATGGGTCACCGTGTTTAATTCATTGCCATGGGATCGGGAAGAATTAATAGAAGTTGATAAGCCGCTGAAGGGCCTACCAACGCAGTACATTGATGGTAAATACCTAGTTCTTGTGAGGGTACCAGCCGTAGGGTTGATAAGCTATGAAGTTGGTGATGGTGTTTCCTCAGGTGATGTTAATGTTGGTAGTAATTACGTCGAGAATTCAAAGGTAAAGGTTATTATTGATGATACGCTGAAAGTCTTCGATAAGGAGAAC
>NZ_JBMFVA010000089.1:0-514 GCF_049966235.1 Vulcanisaeta sp. | reverse complement strand
ATGCTCATGCTTATGTTCGTTCCAGGTATTGCAATTGAGCTACTGCCCTTCTCCCTAACATCCTTTGACGCTAATTCGATTATTCTTCTGAACTTCTCGCCATCGGGTAAACCAGCGCCTAACTCAATTAATTCCCTGAGGTCTGGCATCGCCAACCAATCCCTAGCCAACCCAACAGCCTTACTCGACCAAACCTCAACCCTAACACTACGCTCGTCCGAGTACGGCCCAGCGAAGCCGAGCTCGTTTATCAACCTCTCGATAATGCCGTACCACAGGTCGTACTTGCTCAAGCCCATGTAAAGCCTTACATATTTCTTACCAACATTGACCTCACCATCACCCCACATCGCCGGTGCCAGGAACACCTTGGTCCTCTCCTCATCAAAGTTCCTGACCTCCTTCACGACCTCCTCCTTCGATCTCGCCCCATAATCCTTGGCGGTTAAGTGCCACGTGATTGAGATATCCTCATTAATGCTTAGGCCGCTTATGAGTATGCGGATTTCGCCAG
>NZ_JBMFVA010000088.1:0-544 GCF_049966235.1 Vulcanisaeta sp. | reverse complement strand
CTGTCAATTATACTGTTAATTGGACCTACGCCGCCCAACTCCTTGAATCAGCTGGGCTTTATAAGAAGGGTAATCAATGGTACCTACCGAATGGAACACCATTAACATTGACACTATATGTCAATACTTATTCATCATCGTGGGACCTTATAATGAGCGAGGTTGCTGAACAATTAGCATTATTCGGAATACCGACTAAGATCATAACAATGGAGCCAGGGATATTCTACCATTTCCTCTTTGCTGGTGAGCTTCCAGGTGTTGGCGGTGGTATTGAGTGGCTTTTCGCAGGCTTTAATAAGGGTTCATATGAAGCATTGTGGACTTACTATGATTACCCAGCCGGTGCTGCCCCATTACTCTTAATCTTCTGGGAATATAGCAATGTATCATACCCATTCGCCTACCCAATAACCCAGGATAATCACATTACTGGGTGGTATTGTCAGCCTCTTGTACTTTCGCAATTATCGATACCTAATGCAACTGTCGTATCATGCATTAACTCAACATTCGGCTACATAAACTTAACAAACTATGATAG
>NZ_JBMFVA010000087.1:0-550 GCF_049966235.1 Vulcanisaeta sp. | reverse complement strand
CAGGAAACCCACTTACAGTCACAATAACCGGCGGCCCCAAGCAATCACCATTACAATTTACAGCACAGTTTTCAAGCCTACCGACTGTTGGTAGTAATTCTTTTGTTACAAGCAACCAAATCTTTACCAACATAACAAACATACAGCTAAGCTATCCATTGCCATATCCAGGCGTAACCGTAAAAGTATATGCATCTGCAAACACACAAACACCAGTAACAGACACAGCAAACAACTTACTGCTAGCGGAATTAACGTATTATGGTCCAACACTTACATACACCCAGCCAGGAACAAACTACAATTTGATATCTTCATCTCTAAGTGCAACATACAGCGGCGAGAGCGGCTTCTCAACACCAATGACATTGTCAGCTCTTAAGCCATCAACACCACCAAATACACCAACAGCATACTTTAGCTTCAAATTCCCAGAGTATGATTTGCCAGTATCATCTTCACTAACATCATATACAACGTTGCAGATAACAAATGCTTCAACAGCACTACCTATTGGCTCATCGCTCTACTATCTAAACTACACTTCACT
>NZ_JBMFVA010000086.1:255-555 GCF_049966235.1 Vulcanisaeta sp. | reverse complement strand
GTAAGGCCGTTGGGTTGGCTAGGGATTGGTTGGCGGTGCCCGACCTCAGGGAGTTGATTGAGTTGGGTGCTGGCTTGCCAGGCGGTGATAAGCTTAAGAGGATGATCGAGCTCGCCTCAAAGGATGTTAAGAAGAGGAGCAGGAGCTCTTCGATCAACATCCCCGGAACGGATATAAGTATGAGCATTCACATTGATAAGCATTGTAAGGTTGAGCTTAGGGCTTGGAGGAGGGATGAAAAAGAGGCTTTGAGGTTGGTCGAGGAACTCAAGAAAGCCGGCTACAACCCAACAATATACG
>NZ_JBMFVA010000086.1:0-245 GCF_049966235.1 Vulcanisaeta sp. | reverse complement strand
GGGGAGGTCACGTGGTCTCGATAATGCACGCGAAGATAAAGGATAGCCCACTCAAGCCAATAGTCTGCCAAAAACTAAGCGATTTACTAAACAAAGCGAGGAATGAGAAGAGGAAGGAACGAATAACAAAGGCAAAACAAAACCTAAAGTGCCTCAACAACACCTAGCCCCACCCAAACCCACGGGCCAACAAAACCCTCCTTTTTCCCTTTCTTCATTAAATATCTCGATCAAATCGTCCCACA
>NZ_JBMFVA010000085.1:0-574 GCF_049966235.1 Vulcanisaeta sp. | reverse complement strand
AAATACTATGCCCGTGGTTGGTAGTGCCATGAACACCGGCGCCCAGCCATAAGGTACGAAACCACCAGGCACTCCCGTGAAGTTAGCTGGATGGAAGAACAACCCTATGAGAAATGCTACCGTGAGTATAGGTATCAATAGTTTCCACCAACCAACACCAGTATTCGTCTTACCCATGACATGAACACCGAAATAATTAAGGAGGAAGAAGAATGTTAGGAAAGCAAAGGCCACAATACCTCCAAGCAATGTCAAAACGCCATGAACAGTTAAGCCCGGTACATAGGAGGACATATAGGTAACTACAGCCTCGGCCTCAGCCGGTGGTACGGTTATTGCGCTTAGGAAGTATGCCCAGGCAAGTATATATGAAGTGAGGCTTCCATGGCTGTACTGCGGATATCTCACAATGGAGCCGGACTTAGGTATCATACCGCCTAATTCAGCGAATGAAAATGCCACGAACATTAGGAATATGCCTCCGAGTATCCAGGAGATTATTGCCGCGGGACCAGCAACGCTGGCGGCATAGAATGATCCAAATAGCCAACCGCTACCGATTACTGCGCCAATC
>NZ_JBMFVA010000084.1:0-584 GCF_049966235.1 Vulcanisaeta sp. | reverse complement strand
CCTCTCATTAAGCCTAATCAGCCTCCTAACGAAGGGTACTACGAAGCCTACCACGTCTGCCCTTGTCACGTCCTCTAGGCTGCATCGTAGGGCTACGCCACTCCTCATAGCCTCCTCAGCGGCTTCAAGGTACTTCTCGGCTGCCCTCGCCCTAGTTGTGTTGAACTTAGCCTTAATGTGGATGTCTGAGACTGACATTAGCATAACCATTTCATCCAAGCCGCTTTCCCTAATCAACCTAACGTCATCAACCCTAGCCCTACCCCAACCAATAACCTTAGGGTAATTCAAGCCCAACTCCATCACAGCCTTAACAATCCTCCTATCCCTCTCAGTGTATAGGAAGAATTCACTCCTACTCAACCTCCCACTACCGTTATCCAGCTCTGAGAGGAGTTTGAAAAGCCCCTTAACGTCGCCTGGGCTGTAGGCGTAGAAGGCCTGTTGCCCATCCCTGAAGGTTGTGTCAGTTATGTATAGTTCACTCGGCGTGTTGGGTTCAACGTTGATTCCATCGAAGATTAGCCTCGGGGGCATTGGCCAATTAGTGGGCCTGTAATCAACCTCACTGTAGTCTAAGCCCT
>NZ_JBMFVA010000083.1:0-587 GCF_049966235.1 Vulcanisaeta sp. | reverse complement strand
CCATTGATAAGGGCTATGCTGTTACTAGGCTCAGGGAGCTTATGGGTATAAGGGGTCCTGTGGTGTATCTAGGTGATTCTGAGAATGATATTTCTGCCATGAAGGTGGTTGAGTATCCTATTGGTATTAGGCATAGGTATAATGAGGGTCTTGAGCTACCGGTTCTGTTTTGGGTTAATGAGGATGAATTACCTAGCTTCCTTGATTTTTTAAAGTCCAAGGTTCATAAGCTTCCGAAGCCGAATTAACCTACTTAACCGTTGCATCTTGATTTCATAGTTACTGTTTATCTTTAAATTAATTCTAAGAGCATTCATAATCCTAGACTCAACTGTCGTCTCTAATTCCATAAATCTCTTGGGCATCGTAGATGAGTAGGTTAAAAACCTTTCTCTATAGTAATCAATAAACCCATAGAGATGGTTTAGGCATATAGAGTGCAAGACCCTCAAGGCCTATACGCTCGCCGGGTTTCATTAAATGCCTATACTCGCTTTTCCTTGGTTTTGCATAGAACCATTGATTCCTTGGTTCAAAAACCCTAGGAATTTTATCCTCAAAACCGCACCTTTTACACCTTAAGAGGC
>NZ_JBMFVA010000082.1:0-603 GCF_049966235.1 Vulcanisaeta sp. | reverse complement strand
TGTTAGGCTTGTTGATTTGGTTGATCAGGAGGGTGTTAAGGCTGGTTTGCTTGAGTTTGTTAGGCGTGGTGATTTGCCTCACCTACTCTTCTATGGTCCTCCTGGTGTTGGTAAGACTACTGCTGCCTTAGCCCTCGCTAGGGAGCTTTACGGTGAGGCTTGGCGTGGTAGTGTTCTTGAGCTTAATGCTAGTGATGAGAGGGGTATTGATGTTATTAGGGAGAAGGTTAAGGAGTTCGCTAGGACAATGCCAAGCGGCCCAGTACCATTCAAGCTCGTTATACTTGATGAGGCTGATAACATGACTAGTGACGCGCAGCAAGCATTAAGGAGGATTATGGAAATGTACGCATCAACAACAAGATTCATACTACTGGCAAACTACATAAGCGGAATAATAGAACCAATACAGTCAAGATGCGCAATATTCAGATTCAACCCACTACCAAAGGAAGCAGTAATAGAGAGGCTGAGGCAAATAGCCAAGGAAGCGGGAGTAGAGGTAACCGAGGATGGACTAGAGGCAATATGGGAAGTAAGCCAAGGAGACATGAGAAAAGCAATAAACACACTACAAACAACAACCACAACAAACAAAAAAGT
>NZ_JBMFVA010000081.1:0-621 GCF_049966235.1 Vulcanisaeta sp. | reverse complement strand
GGGGCATTAGGCGTGGCAAGAGGTTCGTTTGCGGTGAGCCGGTGGCTGATGAGGCTGTGATCAAGGAGGTTTTGGGGCTTGTCGATGAGTTGAAAAGAAGATTCAATAAGCATGGAGGTAGGTTCGAGAACGCTTCATTCATTGACGAGCTCATTGATTTGCTTGAGCGTTGGCTCGGGGAGCACGAAAGCGACGAGGGCGAGAAGGTGAGGGAGGCGAGGAAGGTCGTGAGGGAGATGATCGAGCTACTAAGGAAGCTCAAGAAGAAATGGATCGAGAAGTACTGGAGACAGCTCCTCGAGCTAATGGATTTACTCGAGAAAAATGCCACAGAAATAATAGTGACCGGTAGGAACAACGGCGAGGAATCGCTCGTGGCTCACATATACAATAAGGATGTAGCTGTTGCCATAGACAAGGTCGCGACGAGTGAGAGCATCATTATATGGCTATCGCTATCTAGGTCTGAGGGGGATGACGTTAAGATAAGCAGCACCTTCAGTAATGAGGAGATCCTCAGAACCGTTCAATACGGCTGGGAGTTGACGGATGGGGGTATTAATCGTAAGCACCCGGCCATGGGCACGAGCCAGCCATGGCAAACTGTTTTGTGGTCGCTTA
>NZ_JBMFVA010000080.1:0-630 GCF_049966235.1 Vulcanisaeta sp. | reverse complement strand
GGGGTGTTATGCATTGCCTAGGTTTTGTAGAATTTTGTTCGCGCAGCCCCTATAGGCGCCTGCTGGTAAAAATTCGGTTTAATGCGTGGGTTGCCTGGACAATGCCTATGGTTTTGTTGGGGTTTTTGGGTGATGCCTGATTGTGCTCACCGCTCATGGGTGGGTGAATTGCCGGCTCGAGCCCATCCATTATTTCGGTGGTTTAATCATAACCGGTGGGTGGGCCAAAACTTTCACTGAACTCTTTACTTACTTCTTTATCAAATTTAGAAAGTTTTTTAAAGTGTTTATGCATTTGGTTGTTTAATGTCTTCTGCTCAAGCCAATAAGCCGAGGGTTTGTTGGGGTGTTAGGAGGGGTAAAAGGCTCGTTTGTAAGGAGCCGGTCACGGATGAGGAGACAATTAGGGAGGTCGAGGGGTTAATCAGTGAGTTGAGGAGGAGGGTTGAGAGGCACAAGGGCAAGCTCGAAAACGCGGCATTCATTGATGAGCTTATTGATTTGTTGGAAAGGTGGCTTGAGGAGCATAAAAGCGACGAGGGCAAGAAGGTGAGGAAGGCTAGGAAAATCGTGAAGAGGATGATCGAGCTACTAAGGAGATTAAGGAGGAGGTGGGTCGAGGAGTACTGG
>NZ_JBMFVA010000079.1:0-634 GCF_049966235.1 Vulcanisaeta sp. | reverse complement strand
CTTGTTCGCTATCGGTCTCGGGACGTATTTAGGCTTGGAAGCTGATGCCTCCCGGCTTCCCTCGGTCAAACCAGACCGGGGTACTCTGGCCTGCAGCGGAGGCCCCCAGAGATTAACCTACGGGACTATCACCCTCTACGGTAGGGCTTTCCAGCCCACTTCGGCTTCTCTGGGTCGGCCTCCCGGGCTCGGAGCCCAGCTGCAGGCCCGCAACACCACATCCCCCCATACTCATCGCATGGGGGTTTGGTTTGGCCTGTTCCCCTTTCGGTCGCCCCTACTCAGGGAATCCCATTTTGGTTTCTCCTCCTCCCCCTACTAAGATGTTTCCGTTCGGGGGGTTCCCGCTCCTTACGGAGCGACGCGAGCTGTTCGCCCGCGTCAGGAGGTCCCATTCGGGAATCCTGGGTTCTTCGGCTGCATGCGCCTCCCCCAGGCATTTCGCCGCTTGCCGCGCCCTTCTTCGGCGCCCGAGCCGAGCCATCCACCAGGCGGCTTAAGTGCCGCTCCTGGGACGAGGCCCGCCCATCTAGGCGTCTGGAAGCTCCTGTACATGGCCTCATTGAGAGGATAGATTTCCCTCTCTTAGCCCTTCGCCCGAGATTTCATCTCGAGCTGCATCGGGTGAGATAGG
>NZ_JBMFVA010000078.1:0-635 GCF_049966235.1 Vulcanisaeta sp. | reverse complement strand
GGCGGTGGATTCACGAGACTAGGCACCTCACCAGTCGGTGGTTCGAGCTCCTTCCTACCTATTGTTGGTACTGACTTCATTAGTAATTGGGTGTACGGATGCATGGGCTTCTTGAATACCTCATCGACATTGCCTGCCTCTACAATCTTGCCTGCATACATTATGGCCACCCTGTCGGATATGTAGTAGGCTATGGCTATGTTATGTGTTATGAAGAGGTAGGTTAGTCCTAACTGCTCCTTAAGATCCATCAATAGGTTGAGCACCTGGGCCTGTAGTGATGCGTCCAGTGCAGACGTTGGTTCATCAAGGACTATGAATCTTGGCTTCTTAACAATAGCCCTTGCAATGGCAACCCTCTGTATTTGACCACCACTTAATTCCCTAGGCCTCTTATTACTATGCTCCTTATAGTTAAGCCCAACCATCTCCATTGCCTCCCTAACCTTATCCTCATCAAAATGCCCAAGTGGTTCTGATATTACTTCCTTAACTGTCAACCTCGGATTAAGTGAACTGTATGGGTTTTGGAACACCATAGCCACTTGTTGTCTAACCCAGGGTATCTTATCCTCAGTAACCCTCTCGCCCATGAAGTAGTACTCACCGCCATCAGGCTTTTCAAGTGTAACCAA
>NZ_JBMFVA010000077.1:328-645 GCF_049966235.1 Vulcanisaeta sp. | reverse complement strand
GTTGAGGCCAACGCCGTTAAGCTGCATAGGGGTGAGAACGAGGTAGCCAGAGTACTCAGTGGGTTATTTAGTGGGAGTGGGAATGTGAATAGGAGTGGTAGGGTTCAGGACCCGTACTCAATACGGTGCATACCGCAGGTCTTTGGTTCCGTAATTGATGCATTAGAGTGGGCCTTACGTAATATTGTCAATGAGGTTAATTCTGTGAGTGATAATCCAATAATAATTGGTAATAATGTATACTCAACCTGCCATTTCCACGGCCAATACGTGGCATTATCCACAGATTTATTAAATACATCATTGTCAGTAATTGG
>NZ_JBMFVA010000077.1:0-318 GCF_049966235.1 Vulcanisaeta sp. | reverse complement strand
CAACTTGATCGAGAGACAAATAACTCAATTACTCAGGAAGGAGATTAACGGTATAAGTAATTACCTGGCTAATGGACCTTGGCGCGTTGGTTTAATGCTTACGCAATACACGGCCGCAGCATTAGCGGCAAGGCTCCGTGAATTGGCCGTGCCATCCACAGTACAGAACATACCCACGAGCGGCTTCCAGGAGGATGTGAATTCCATGAGCGCAAACTCTGCGATCAAGCTTCACGAAATAAACGCAGTAATTACGCAGATGGTATCATTACTCGCTTATGTGAGTTATGCCGTGATTAAGGTAAGCGATAACTGCGC
>NZ_JBMFVA010000076.1:0-651 GCF_049966235.1 Vulcanisaeta sp. | reverse complement strand
CATCAAGAATATCGTAAGCTTGCTCGACATGAATAACGACCCTTACAGCATCACTGCCACTCTTAATTACATCATCTACTTTACCTTGATTACTCATACTAACAATGATACTAGCCTAATCTTTATATATTTTCTCTTAGTATGCTTCTCTATCTATGGAGAAGTTGAATGCTAAGAAGTGTATAGTGGTTAGTGTTGGGCTTTATCCGGGTAATGCAAGACAGGCCTTAACTAAGGCGGGCCCTGTTGGTGGTGACGTGGTTTTCCTAGTCAATAGTGAGCCTAGGACTGCGCCTGAGAATGTGCTTAAGGGCCGTAGGAGACAGCCCACGGAGGCTATGGAGGTTCTTCATAAGTTTATTAGAGAGTTGAGTGAGGAGGGTGAGGTGATTAATGTTGTTGATGTTTGGCTTGATCCTAGGGATGGTATTGCGGTTAGTGTGGCTAGGCTTAGGTCAATGATTGAGGGTTATGCACCCTGCAGGATTGTCATTGGCATGGCTGGTGGTTTTAGGTGGCTTAGTGTGGCTCTGATGTTCCTAGCCCTGGCCCTATCCACGGTTGGTCGCTACACTGGTGTCACTGTGGATAGTGTCTTTGCGATGCTCGAGGAGGAGAGCCCCTCGGTTAGGGCTTTGTTTAGGAATGTCG
>NZ_JBMFVA010000075.1:0-651 GCF_049966235.1 Vulcanisaeta sp. | reverse complement strand
CCCGCCGAGGCAGGGGGCCCTGAAGATTAGTCGGGGCTTAAGCCGGCCGCCGAGACCTTGGATTACCCTCATTTAGAGGGTATATAGTAGGCAGGCGTCGGGATGGCGCAGAAGTAGGGCCGTGAGGTCCTATGGAGCCATTCCGAGTGCTGATCCCGGCGGTAGTAGCAGCGAAGCGGGGTGGGAATCCCCGCCGCCGTAAGGGCCAGGGTTCCCCGGCAACGATCGTCGGCCGGGGGTTAGCCGGTCCTAACCGGATGCGCAACACGACATCCGGGAAAGGGAAACGGGTTAACATTCCCGTGCCGTGGGGGTACGTTTTGGGGCAACCCAAGGCCTAGCTTCCAACGTCTTAGGGTAGGTGGACTGGAGGCCTCCTTAAGGGGGCGATCCAGCTAACTTCTTAAGGCCAGGAAGTGCCGTAATGGCGAGAACTGGCTGAAGGAAGGAATGGCCTGCGTTAGTGGGTTCCACCGAGCCCCAGGACCCTTGAAAAGGAAGCTAGGAAGGATCCTCCACGACCGTACCGAGAACCGACACAGGTGCCCCTGGGTGAGGAGCCCAAGGCGTAGGGGGGTTAACCTAGGCTAGGGAACTCGGCAAACTAGCCCCATAACTTCGGGATAAGGGGTGCCTGCGATTCTTAGCTGA
>NZ_JBMFVA010000074.1:0-660 GCF_049966235.1 Vulcanisaeta sp. | reverse complement strand
GTATCACAATATAATATTTTTGTATTTCTTATTATTGCTTCCTTCATTTTTTCCAGTAATTCAATCCTTCCATATGATGTTATATATGAACCAATACTTAAAAATGTTGATCTTCCTCTCTGCATTCTCACATTCCTATTAATACCAATCCCTGACCCTTCCGTTAATTCCTCAAAATAAAAATAATCTTCCTCTTTTTCTAAAAGAGACAATTCATATCCTGTATTAATCTGCATGAATTTCCCATACAAACTATTTAAAACAATTTTGGCAATAAGTGAAAATAAACCTTTTTTACTTTTTTTAATCTCATACCAGTAATTAATAAATTCATCAATCTTATTTAATTTTTCCAGTTCCCAATATTCAACATAAAGAGGTTTAACATTGTATCCATTTTCAACAGCATATTTTATTTCATTCAAATTATATATCCCTAACCATTTACCTTTTGGATAAATAATTTTATTATTATATTTATAAGGCAATAATCCTATTTCTATTTTTTTATCATTAACAACATAATAAAAAGGTTTATCCGCATAAATCTCAAAAATCCCGATACCACCAAAATGTTTTATCATATTTAAAAAGTCATTATAATCAGGCAATATTTCACTTTTTATAAATTCAACAGGATATTTATATTTTATCAAAACA
>NZ_JBMFVA010000073.1:0-666 GCF_049966235.1 Vulcanisaeta sp. | reverse complement strand
CTGGGTAAAACCCGGGACCGTGGGTCGCAGTGGCAAGGGGGACCTGACTGTTTAACAAAAACATAGGTCCCCGCAAGCCCGTAAGGGCGGCTAAGGAGCATGCACTTAAAGCAAGGCATTAAGTAGGCTCAATGAATAAAAACCTCATCATCACCCTTAATAGGCTCCTTACCGCCCCGGGAAAGGGTGTGAACGGGGGCTGAATCCTGGCCACTGGCGGTACGTGAAACCCGGGTTCAACCGGGCTAAGCGCCGCTGAAGGCCGGGGGTAAACTCCACTAACTCGTCCTCAATGGGCGGGTGGTGGGGGCCTAGCTCTGACCCTCTTAACGGGTCCCTGGCAATGAATGTTTAAAATTAATTAAAAATATGAAAATAAGATAATTGAGAAGACCAGACAGCCTAATACCTATGTATATGTTACAGCCATTGATGAGCATCAGTACCGGTTATTAGTCTTTAATCTATTGCCAGGGCCCGGGAGGAAGGTAGCCAAATGCCTTGCCGGGTATGGGCTAGTGGTGGGTATGGTTCCCACCCTAGCCTCTCGATAGTTCCGGCGTGCATGAATGGATCAACGAGGTCCCCACTGTCCCAGCCTGGTGCCCGGCGAACCCACCTCCAGGTGCAGAGTCCTGGGACCCCCGACGGGGCGAGAAGACCCTG
>NZ_JBMFVA010000072.1:0-689 GCF_049966235.1 Vulcanisaeta sp. | reverse complement strand
GCAACGCCCTCAATGATAGCTATATCCGAACCCGAAGAATACCTGCAGAACCTTTCAACCACTTTGTTTCCCATTAAAATTTTATCCAGGTTCCTGCTGGGTTCTCCTGTAACCGCTGCATGATAGCTCGGATCTATGTAGTCAGGTCCAACTTTGAACATGGAAACCCTGTATCCGTGGGCAATCAGAGAACGGGCTAAAGCTATAGAAGCTAAAGTTTTACCGTTTTTTCCTTTATAGGATGAAACAATTAACCTGGGAGTTTCACATTCCATCCGTTTATACGCATCCCTGGGCTTTGGTGCGCCTGCTACCTTGCATGCTCCGTGAGCTGGTCCGTCAGGGAAAAGCTCGTATATGCTTTCCAAAGTTTCACCGGTTTCCTTTAACAGTATCTTTACAGGAGGACATACACCATAGGTTTCCCAGTATTTTCTAAGATACCTTATAAGCTTCCAGTGCCTTTCAGTAAGCTGCGTTATTCCTTCTATGTTTATAGCCATCCACTCTGCTACTTTCTCATCCCACGCTTCAGGATTCTGAAGAAAACCGTCTTCGTCTATCACAATTTTTTTGCCGTTTACTTCAAATTCTCCGGGGTAATTTACAACCATTCTGTTTCACCGAAAAAAACTAACTTGTTGTTTATAATTAAGCGTTATTCGACAAAAAAGGGAAATAACTTTTAG
>NZ_JBMFVA010000071.1:0-705 GCF_049966235.1 Vulcanisaeta sp. | reverse complement strand
GCCCCCAGGGATCATCACCAACTCAAGTACAGTTTACAAGCATGCCTGCTAGTGGTAACTCTTTGTCTGTTACAAGTACAGGTTCATTCTTTAACAATATAACAAACATACAGCTAAGCTATCCATTGCCATCCCCAGGCGTAACCGTAGAAGTATATGCATCTGCAAACACACAAACACCAGTAACAGACTCAACAAACAACGTACTGCTAGCAACATTAACGTATTATGGCCCAGCATTGACATACACCCAGCCAGGAACAAACTACAATTTGATATCTTCATCACTAAGTGCAACATACAGTGGCGAGAGCGGCTTCTCTACGCCAATGACACTAGCTACAGCAGCTCCGGCAGCAAAAGGACCTACACAATATTTCAACTTCTACTACCCAGAGTATGACTTGCCAACATCATCTTCGCTAGCATCAAGCATAGTATTGCAGATAACAAACGCCTCAACAACAACGCCGCCTAGCGTGGGCTCATCGCTCTACTATCTAAACTACACACCTGCACTTGGTGTCAGCGGTGCAATAAGCTATACAAGCAGTCAATCTGGTAGCAAGCCTGTAAAGGCGCCTGCAGGCTTCAGGACAGAGCGTGGCTCATATGTGGCTTCAATAACGCCAACACAAGTAACATATGACATGGCAAAGAGCGTTGATATGCTGCAGTTCGTAGTAGGGCCAGCGTCAACAACAG
>NZ_JBMFVA010000070.1:0-708 GCF_049966235.1 Vulcanisaeta sp. | reverse complement strand
ATTATATTGCCATGACACCGTAATATTAAAAGGTACAGGTATATATGGGATAAACTCAATATATGGTGAAGGTATAACATAATTAAATTCAATATTATAGGTTATATTAAATGGTAATGATGTGTCAAATATATGATATGATGGATAAGGTGCATATAATGGATTTGTTGACCCAAAACTTATATTGTATAATCCTGAATTATAAGGTAAATTAAATATTATTGTATTAGTTGTTGAATACATATAATTACCCTGTACGTTAATATACCATTGAGAACCTGAAGGTAATCCCTGTTCAGTTATTGTTATATTTATAAATTGAATATTATTAATCCATATCTGGAAATAAGGATATATTGAATTTATAAATGTATTGCCATAAACAAAACCGTTATAATTTGTGCTATTATATAAATACTGAGAAGTGAAATATCCTATATATAGTGATCCTGAACTCGTATCATTTATCAGTATTGAATAATTTCCTGAATTTAAACTTAGACCTAAAGGAATTGATAGATTATAAAAGCCATAAACACTCACTTTTACATTCCAGTTATAAATATAATTTAACTTATTATTTGTTAAATTTATTAATGATATGGGAATGTTGTAATAATTTATGGTTGGAGGGTTAATCTGTTCACTGCTTAAATATAATGAAATAAAAGATATGCTAACATTATAGGGTAATGTAAAATTGATCAT
>NZ_JBMFVA010000069.1:0-709 GCF_049966235.1 Vulcanisaeta sp. | reverse complement strand
CTTGTAACCAAACCTATCATGAGGCCCATAATGCTCAAGGTGGTACTTAAACTCCCTTGACCCCTGAATATACATGTTCCTGGGATACCACTCATTACCAAAGGCTGGGACAGAGTAAACACCCCAATGAATGAATATACCGAACTTAGCGTACCTAAACCAACCAGGGATCCTAAAACCCCTAAGAGACTCCCAATCAGCCTCAAAGGGGCCAGGAGGTAAACTAACGGGGAAATTAACCATACTAACGAAGAAGGTTTGAACTTTAAAATATTTAACCATGATAATTCTGTGGGCTACCGCTCTGCCGGGGGTGGTTGTTGCCTCCGGCTTCATTGCGGCGATTCCCTGGCCCCCTCACCGCAGGTGGACTGCGGGTCTCGGGAACCAAGGACCACTGAGACATACTCTAAAGGGAAGGAGTTAAAAAACCCTTCTGGGGAATTATGTAGAATGGGCTATCATGTATTATGTATGTATTGCATTCTCACTAAGAATTGCCACACTGTCACAGTCCCCTAGATTCCCTCTTAACCTATTCAAGTTTCTAAGTTAATTCTCACTCAGTATAGTTTGGATGAGAAGTACTTGAAAACTGCAGTATCGCTATGCCTAATGGTTTCTTCGAATAAAAGGTTAGAGTAACTTCTTAGCTTCACTAATCATCTCCTCTATCTTAACGATGCTCACCTTCACGTGGCTAATTGTG
>NZ_JBMFVA010000068.1:0-724 GCF_049966235.1 Vulcanisaeta sp. | reverse complement strand
AGATTGGCCTTTTACCCCTAGGCGGAGGTCATGGGAACGATTTGCACGTCAGAACCCTTTCGGGCCTCCACCGGAGTTTCCTCCGGCTTCGCCCTGCCACCGCCTAGATCGCTCGGTTTCGGGTTTTACGGCCGTGACTACAGGCCCGTTAAGACCTCGCCCCTCGCCAGCAAAGCTGGTTGCGGGCATGTCGGTTTCCCTCCGCCTTCAGGGTTAACCCCTTTAGGCTTGCCACGACCGTAAACTCCCCGGCCCGTGTTTCAAGACGGAAGGTATGACCCCGGTCTGGAATCCTCGTACTTCCTGGTCGCCCAGGTTTCCTTCGGACCCTTCTTCCCTTTAGGGCCATACCCTTTGTAACCGCCTGGTTTCAGGCTCTTTTAACCCCCCGACAAGGGGTTCTTTTCAGCTTTCCCTCACGGTACTAATTACGCTATCGGTCTCCGGTTGTGTTTAGCCTTGGAGGTTGGTGCCCCCCACCTTCCTACGGCAAAACCGAGCCGTAGTACTCTCCTCCATAGCGCAGGCCAGCATGATTTAACCTACGGGGCTATAACCCTCTACGGCTGACCTTTTCAGGTCATTCGGCTATCATGCCTAGGCCTGTTGGGCTTTAAACCCAGCTATGGAGGCGGTGACACCTCATCTCCCTATGGTCGTCCCATAGGGGATTGGTTTGGGCTCTCCCCCTTTCGGTCGCCCCTACTCAGGGGATCTCAGTTTG
>NZ_JBMFVA010000067.1:0-729 GCF_049966235.1 Vulcanisaeta sp. | reverse complement strand
CCCGGGGTAACTTTTCTGTCATGCCCGGCCCCCACCAGTGGGGGCACGAGCGTTCGCTAGGCCTCGGTTTCCCGTCCGGACCCCTTGTTATCCAGGGTCCGGTCAGGCCGGCTTTTGCCCTTGCACTCTACAGCGGGTTTCTGACCCGCTTGAGCCGACCTTTGGGCGCGCGTGTTATCTTTTCGCGCGCGTGCCGCCCCAGCCGAACTGCCCACCAGGCGCTGTCCCCCAGCTTTCGCCGGGGTTAGTCCTACGGGCGCAGAAGGGTGGTGTTTCAGGGTCGGCTCCCCCATCCCCGAAAGGATGGGTTCGACGCCTCCCACCTACGCTACGCTCCCACGCCCATAGGACAGCGTCTGGCTGCAGTAAAGCTCCACGGGGTCTTCTCTCCCTACGGGAGGTTGCTGGACTGTGAACCAGCAGGTAGATTCACGGGGGCGCAGACCGGGACAGTGGGGACCTCGTTGATCCGTTCATGCGCGCCGGAACTTACCCGGCAAGGCATTTGGCTACCTTTCTCCCGGGAGTTCCCCTCGCTTGGCAATTCGTGTTTCAATTATACTGACTACCTCGGGTTAAATGACGGGGTTTTTTCGTATTGAATTTTTTATAAGCTTGAGGATGCCAAGCTTGGAGACCCTCCCGTTAAGAGAGTCAGAGTTACTCCCGGCCTTCAGCGGCGCTTCGCCCGGTTGTACCCGGGTTTCACGGACCGCCAGTGGCCAGGAT
>NZ_JBMFVA010000066.1:0-746 GCF_049966235.1 Vulcanisaeta sp. | reverse complement strand
AATATTTGAAGTGAAAAGACTTAGGATAATTTTTCTAACAAAACATATTTCATTAATAGAAGCCTGTAAGCAAATAAAAAAGGATAACATTATTAAAGGTATTGAAGATGCGGATTTATCATTAAAATTATTTGGCATCGAAAATGGAAAAATTGCTGTTTCAGCATTAAATCCTCACGGTGGAGAAGGGGGGTTGTTTGGTGTTGAGGAAGTAAATGAAATAATTCCAGCAATAGAAGAATGTAAAAATAAATACAGTGTGTACGGCCCATTTCCTGCAGATTCAGTTTTTTATTTAGCTGCCAAAGGGAATTATGATATTGTTCTTTCACTTTACCATGATCAAGGCCATATAGCTGCTAAAATGTATGATTTTGAAAAAACAGTTAGTCTCAATGCAGGTATACCCTTTTTAAGAATTAGTGTAGATCACGGTACAGCATACGACATTGCTGGAAAAGGAATTGCAAATGAAATAAGTATGTTGGAATCAATAAAAAAATCCATAAAATATGCTAAAAAGTATAAGGAAAATTATAGAAAATTGTTCTAAGATTTTCTATATAAAAATTTTAGAACATAAATAGATATGATTGCCAATATAAAAAATATTGCAATTAGTGAATAACCTAAAATAAAGCTTCCTGTAAAGGTTTCAATAAAGCCAATTAAATATGGTCCTACAAAACCACCTAAATTACCAATCGAATTTATAAGACCTATACTTGTGGCTGCAGCCTCGGCAG
>NZ_JBMFVA010000065.1:0-790 GCF_049966235.1 Vulcanisaeta sp. | reverse complement strand
GCCCTTACGGGCAAGCGGCGTTCCACCATCAACGGAAACCGTTAAGCCCATGGACTTAGCAATACGTTTAGCGGCCTCTATTATCTCAGTTCTACCTAGAGCTATATGTACGTGAGAAACCCCATTAATCACCTCCTTCGTGATATCATCAGGCGTTAAGCCAAGGTTTGCGCCTGAATACCTTATCATCCTCTTAGAGCCATCGAGACCTACGATAACTATAACCGTACCTGTTCTTTCGTGGCTAACCCGCTTTATAAAACGTACATCCACACCCTCAGACTCCAACTCCTTAATCAGCATATCGCCGAATTGGTCATTACCCACAGATCCTAGGAATCTTGACCCAAGGCCGAGCCTCGCTATCGCCACGGAAAAGTTGGCTGCCGAACCGCCACCGCCCATGTATGTTTCGTAGGCATCTACGGATTCATCGGGCCTCGGTATACTATCAGTCTTTATGTATATGTCTAGGTTTAGGTTGCCCATTGATAGTACTACGGCTTTCTTATTCACGAGTAGCTTTATTAACTGGGTTTATTAATTTTTGACGTGGATAATGTGGATGTAAAGAAGCTGCTTGAATTAAGGGATAAGTTAGAGAGTAGGATTAAGGAGCTTCAGGAGGAGCTTAACCTGTTAATTGAGGTTAGGAATGCCCTTGATTCCATTATTAAGTCCCAGTCGATAGTGCCGGCCGCCGAACTCGTAGCTAAGCCCCAGGATTTAGGTAAGTTAGTGGAGACTAGGGAAATTAGGTCCAGGGTTGGTAATGAATTGTTGGGTACCG
>NZ_JBMFVA010000064.1:0-795 GCF_049966235.1 Vulcanisaeta sp. | reverse complement strand
CAATCGGGTTGGGATTATAAGTACTTGTAATGCTTGATAATGTATATTCATAATAAAATGCGCCTCCTCCAGGTTGTGGCGCATTGGGGCATGGAATGTCATAACCAGCTTGGTTAGCGTGAAGAGCGTCTAGTAGGTTTATTAGGAGTTGACCATAGTTCTCATAAATGTACAGTATACCGTTAAATGCCCCTGTCATTGAGCCATTACCGATGTCTAAGTAGGGATAAACATATAGGTACTGTGCATTGAAGTCCGTGTCAAGGGGTGCCAGGGTCTCCGTGCCGTTGGCCCAGTAACCCGTCGGCATCGACAGACCGGGGGCTATTTCGTATTCCTGGAACGCCACGTAGGCCACGTATGCAGGTAGGCCGACGTAAAAGAAGCCATCGCTAGGTACGGTATAGTATATATTTCCTACTGTCATCGCCTCATTTAAGGAGGAACTATAGTTAATAAATACATTTCCAATTCCATTCGGTAATTCTATCGTATATGTATTACTGAATTCGTATGTTGGGCCTACCAGTACTAACCCATTAGGTACGTTAATTCCACTCTCGTTGAGCACGCCAAAAAGACCAGAGCCGCTTTGCGCAGTTCCCCCAATGTTATTAATTTCAATCATGTTTATATTCTGTAATGCGTTGGCGCTCCACCCAACGAAGATCAGCGGTACCCCGCCCTCGAACTCGCTGCACTGTTCTAATTCCCACACGTAGGAGACACTGTCCGAGCTTGATGGCGTGGGTGGGTATGCGACGTTGTTGCTTGATGAGCAGCTTCCTATGTACG
>NZ_JBMFVA010000063.1:0-936 GCF_049966235.1 Vulcanisaeta sp. | reverse complement strand
TGGAAGTATGAGGCTACGCAAGCCTGCAATTGAGGATCAGGGTTAGGTAAGCCTATTAAAACAGCCCACTTATGGAAGTACGGATTAGTCCACAATGAACCATTAATGATTGCTTGAGCCAACGGCGGAATAACACCAGGAGGAGCAAAAGCACCCATAAATAATTGCGTGTTGAATTGCGGGTTGAAGCCATCCCAGCCCCAGCCAATACCCCAATTATATAATAGTGAGTATGCTGCTGCGGTGTATCTTGGGTCAGTGTAGGGCATGCAGTCATAAGCCCACATGGGGTCAATCATGTTCTTCGGGAAGACAGCACCGAAGTCACCCTCAGCAATTGTAACACCTGGCACCCAGTATTCGAACCATGCGAAGTACGCCTTAACCAACTCATAGTATGTTGATGAACCAGGCTCAGCAGCCGTTATGGCATTCTCCCAGTTAGTTAAGTTTATTAAGCCGTATGTTGAATTAATGCACCATATAATTGTATTGTTAGGTATTGGTAAGTTAGTGGTTAATGGCTGGCAGTAGTAGCCGACTATTTGATTATCCTGAACCTGAGGCCATGCGAAGGGTGTGGTGGTTGAGCCAGTGAAGTTGGCGCAGAATCCACTTTCATAAACTCCGCCAGCCGCGTACTGGGCAATATCGTAGTATATCCATGCTGTATCAACACCACCCTTAGGTGCGCCAGCATACAGCCAGTCGGCTGTGGCACCCATCTTAGTTAAGCCACATGGCCATAACTGTGACCATATACCCGGCTCAAGGGTGTAGAACGTGGTCTTAATGCCGAACTTGCTGACTTGAACAGAGGCCTCCTGGACATCGAGGATCCAGAACAGTAGGGCTGTTGATAATGCGTAAACATTCAGCTTTAGTGGTGTTCCGTTTGGTAGGTACCATTGCCCATTCTTGTAGTATAATCCGGCT
>NZ_JBMFVA010000062.1:0-1070 GCF_049966235.1 Vulcanisaeta sp. | reverse complement strand
TCTATTTAATTCTTTCTGGTAAAATGGGAAGGTTTTTAAAGAATCCATGCATTGAGTTGTTTAATTGGCTATGGCTCAGGTTGGTAAGCCGAGGATTTGCTGGGGTGTTAAGAGGGGTAGGAGGTTTGTTTGTGGTGAGTTGGTTACGGATGAAGCCATTATTAAGGAGGTCAAGGGGTTAATCAATGGGTTGAAGGAAAGGATTGAGGTGCATAGGGGCAAGCTCGAGAACGTCTCGTTCATTGACGAGTTGATTAATCTATTCGAGCAGTGGCTTGAGGAGCATAAAAACGATAGGGGTAGGAGGGTTAGGGAGGCCAGGAAAATCGCTAGGGAGATGATTAAGCTGTTGAGGAAGCTGAGGAGGAGGTGGGTCGAAACTTATTGGAGGCAATTGCTCGAGTTGATGGATTTACTCGAGAAAAATGCCATTGACATAGTAGTGACTGGCGAGCATAACAGCGAGAAGTCGCTGATGGTGCACCTATACAACAGAGACGTGGCTATTGTAGTGAGTAAAGTCGCTAAGAGAGGAGGTATCACGATAAACTTATCGCTGTCCAAGCTCGAGGGAGACGACATCAAGATAGCCAATACGTTCAGCGATGAGGAGCTACTGAAGGCCGTCCAACGTGGTTGGGAATTAACGGATGGAGGCGTTATAAATGGCCACCCAGCAATGGGTACCACGCAGCCATGGCAAGTGGTTCTGTGGGCGCTGTGTTATCCAGGTAGAATCCACATGCTCATAGATGGCATATACATAAATGGGGATGGCGCATCAATTATGTGGCAGTTAGTCGCTAAGGATTATGGGGCGAGGTTGAAGGAGGAGGTGGCTAAGGATGTTAAGAACTTTGACGAGGATAGGCTCAGGGTATTCCTGGCTCCTGCGATATGGGGCGATGGTGAGGTAAACGTTAGTAGGAGGTACGTGAGGTTGATAATGGGCCTCGCTAAATATGAGTTGTGGTTCGGCATAATCGAGAGGTTGATAAATGAGCTCGGCTTCACGATACGTCTAAGGGAGTACAATGTCGAGGTTGAAGTTTGGTCTAGCAAGGCCGTTA
>NZ_JBMFVA010000061.1:0-1447 GCF_049966235.1 Vulcanisaeta sp. | reverse complement strand
CGTTGAGGTTAATGTTACTATTGAGGTTGATGTAACCGAGGGTTTTATGTAATAACCCATTAAGAGCCCAATAACAACAGCAGCCATAACTGTAACCCCAACCCCAACACTTGACCTACTACTCACCCAAAACCCCCTCAATGATGCCCACAGGCATCACTAATCCTTTCACACTAAAGTTACCTTTTAAGCTTTACTAATACAATGATTGATAAAATATCTATTATTTAATTTTATAATGCAGAGTAATTTTGTAAAAATATTATAACTATTTAGCAGAGGCAGTGATGATTTACGAGGTAGTAGGTATTTAAATAAAGGCTAGGTTAATTTCAGGGTCCAGCGGCTACTGGCTGGCTTTGAATGTGGGGTAATGCTATATTAGGCATTACTCTTCAATTGGTGGCTGCGAAACCATGGCTAATAATCAATGATTTAACAATTATTATTTTAAACGCTAGTTATTAAGTCAGATGGTGAAAAGTTAATTTAAGATGGATTTAGTATTGGTAGTAAGGTTAATAGGAATAGTAGTATCGGTACTATATATGGAATATGGAGGTCATTATATCAGGGAGTCACAATTCTTCACGATTCGATGAGATTAGGTTAGATGAGATTATATTCGCGATTATAGCTATTAGTCTCTTAGTTGGTCTCTTAGTTAATTTTATATTAGTTATTCCAGCCTTGATTCATAAATCGCCTTTAGTATGGCTCATGCTAAGGCTTAGTAAACCCACATTAACATATATAATTGAAATTGAAGACACGCTAATTAACTTGGCCGCAGCCATAATTTACGGATTAATACGTGCACTAATCTTCCCTCCTCGCCGCCATAAAGAGATTAATATTCTAATTTAGTACTAGCTTGGTAAATCTCAATGAAGTCTGGGTCGAGTCATAGATCTCCTTAGACGGAACCTATTATTAAACTAATCATTGCCTTAATTGAACAATACCCTATTCAGTAACTGAATATCCTTACGTGACCAGCTAGGTTGTTAGTGGGTGATGTTTTGCAATAATTTATAAATAGGGGTATTCAGTTACTGAATAGGGTATGCTCTTCAGCCTATATCCTAAGGAATCTAGGAGTGAATTATTTGGTAGGGATGAGGAGGTTAACTACATTAAGAGGCAGATTCATGCTGATGACCCCCTTCCCCGCCTTTAGGGGGTGGGGTTTCTATGTTGGGGGTCTTGGGTGTTAGCCCTCTGGCGAGGGGTTAATGTTACTTGAAAGCTTAATGTTTTGTGCCTAACCTTTACTTCATAGCCTACTTTTCTCGCTATGTTTATTGATGCGTTAATGTCTGCATTTATTGCCTTGTTTGTCTTTAGGCATATGTAGAGTCCCCTATGCACTCTACCCTTCTCGTGAACCTCACCGCATATTGAGCATGCCTTGCTAGTGTACGCTTCATTAACCAGGTTAGCCTTA
>NZ_JBMFVA010000060.1:0-1676 GCF_049966235.1 Vulcanisaeta sp. | reverse complement strand
GGGCATATCGCCGCTTGCCGCGCCCTTCCTCGGCGCCCGAGCCGAGCCATCCACCGGACGGCTTCGTGGCACGGGTAGCGGGTAAACGCTCCAGCCTGGTGACCGGAAAGAAGCCACCTTGAACTCCCAACCCCCTTAAAGGAGGTGATCCGGCCGCAGGTTCCCCTACGGCCACCTTGTTACGACTTCGCCCCCCTTGGGGACCCCCAACTCGACCCCCCAGTCAACCCAGGGGGCCTCGTTAGGGATCCCCTCGGGTGGCGCGACGGGCGGTGTGTGCCTCCCCGGTGGGTTATGGGAGCTAGAGTTAAGGAATATAACCAATACTAGTATGTGATTCCCCATTGGGATACATAATGTAGGGTTATTTTGAATCCCCACAGACCCACCTAAGGGGCAGGGACGTATTCACCGCGCGTTGGTGACACGCGGTTACTAGGGATTCCACGTTCACGAGGGCGAGTTACAGCCCTCGATTCCTACTGGGGCGGGGTTTACGGGATTGCCTCCCCCTTTCGGGGTCGGAACCCGCTGTCCCCGCCATTGCAGCTCGCGTGCAGCCCCGGGGTTTCGGGGCTTCAGCAGGACTCTCCCCTTGGGATGAGTCCCTATACTGACCTGCCGTGGCCCCCTCCTTCCTCCGGCTTACGCCGGCAGTCCTCCCTGTGTGCCCCCCACCCCGAAGGGTAGGGTAGCAACAGGGAGCGGGGGTCGCGCTCGTTGCCAGACTCTCAGCCCCAGATAGGGAGTTAAATATGCGTATAAAAACTGAGGGTAAAATTTTATGGAATTTAAAGCATCACATGGGAATAGGCTCAGGAACCTTATTAATATTCCCCTTACCATGTATTACCACCATATACCCTTGATTCCTACCCATCTGGCATCCACCATAAAACCTTATCTCCGTAACTAGGTCTATACACCCAATCGACTTTGTTTACTAACCCCTATCTGGGTTAACTGGACACCTCACGGCACGAGCTCGCCCACGCCATGGTTCCCAATTCTCATTAGCACCCAAAATTCCCTTAATATATGGAGTACTTTAACATAATGGGAACCATGGGCGTGCCTGGCGACGGCCCTATGCGGGAGTCCCCCACTGAATGTGTTAGTTAAGCATGATAACGCTTAACACACTATGCGTGATTCGAATTCATCAGGTTCACTAGAATTATGCTTCATTAATTCCAGTGGGGGGATGCTCCCTATGCACCTCCTCTCAGCTCGTCCGGCAAGGTCGTTAGCCTGGCCTTCATCCTGCTGTCGCCCCGGGTGAGGTTTCCGGCGTTGACTCCAATTAAGCCGCAAGCTTCACCCCTTGTGGTGCCCCCCCGCCAACTCAGGGAGAGGATGGGGGCTGAAATGAAGATAAAGCCTAATCTTCAGGGCATCAAGATTCTATCCCATTTTGAAATCGAATGGTATTACCCATTACTAGCTACCATACACCGTCTAATCTCATCCCTATTGCTACATTATAGACACACTCAGTTTGTTTAAACTAGCCCCCAACCCTCTCTTTCCTTTAAGTTTCAGCCTTGCGGCCGTACTCCCCAGGCGGCGGGCTTAACGGCTTCCCTACGCCACTGGGCGGGCCCTAAGCCCACCCAACAGCTAGCCCGCATCGTTTACAGCTGGGACTACAGGGGTATCTAATCCCCTCTGAGCCC
>NZ_JBMFVA010000059.1:0-1682 GCF_049966235.1 Vulcanisaeta sp. | reverse complement strand
GCTCAGGGCTTGGTGAGGGCGTGTCCCCGCTTGAGGAAGCCGTTAGGGTTGGGCGTAACTACGGGATCCTCTTCATAGCAATAACGCAGAACGACAGGTACCTGGAGGCCTTTAGGGACGTGTTCAAGGTCATTATCGACTTCAACAGGTCTAGCCAACCGAGGAGAGCTAGGTTCATTGCATACCCAACAAACCCAGCCCTGGCCGGCAACGCCCTATCCAGGACCGCCGAGGATATGCCGGTGGTTAAGGACTTCGTCAATGTGGACCCAGGCCTACTGGATGGCCTTAGGAGGCGCGGTGTGGACTGGCTCGATTGCCTCAGGAAGTGCGATGCGGATTGGTCGCCGAGGAGGCTGAGCGTGGTTAGGGTCGTTAGGACAGGCGCCATTGAGGTTAGGGACTTGAGGGCTAGGAGCCCGTGCCTATGGGAATGCCTAGGCGGTGGTTGAGTGGGGTGGGGACCGCCCCCACCCCACGTGGTTTTGATTGCCTTGGGGTTCACCGCCAAATCATTGCCGCTACCAATGGATCCCCCATCAGGAGCCCCCTCGGTATCAACACAACGGCGCCGCTCGGTAAATCCCTAACCCTCCACACAAGCCACTTGGCGTCCTTCGCCCTCAGCATGACCTCAACCCCACGCCCAATGGGTTTGAAGGTGGCGTGCGTGGTCACCCTCAACCCCCCAACCTCTATGTCGCCCCTACGCACAGCAACCTCCTGGCTTATCGGCACGACAAACCACTTGATTATGCCTATTGGTCTGTCGCCCTCGTAGACCGTTATAGCCCTCAAACCCCTGTCAACCACCCCCACCAGGTATTCCTGGGTCCTCATCGACGCGACGTGCCCCACGCCCCCTAATTAGGCCGCCGAGCATTCCTCCAACCATGATGCCGAGCAATCGACCGAACTCCTCAATGCTCACCGCATTTATTGGCCTGCTGGGTAGTTCATCCAGCCACTCAATGACGTAGCCCTCAAGGCCCCACTCCCTAATGAGCTCCCTCGGTACTGCCCAGGACGTGTCGTCACCGTACTCCCAACTACCCATGAACACTGGCTCCGAGTAATCCCAGAACTCGTCTGGGACCTCTGGCATTGGCTCCCAAACCCCAGCCCTGGGGTTGTATATGTAGTCCCTGGCCACGTACCTACCGCCGGTCAGGTAACCCCTGAAGTCGCCCCTAACCCTGATGACCCCGAAGACCATGCGGTCAATAAGTGGTGAGACCAATTAATATGCCCAACGCCTATGGAGAACCCCACTACTGTGGGGTCTGTGGGGCTCCCTCGAGCCTTATAATCACCGTTATCCTCGAACCCCTCCTGTTTAACTCTGCCCAAAGTTCGTTGTACTCAATGGGTAGTGTGATTACGAATTGCTTGCCGAGCTTGGCAACAGTCCTACCCTTGACTACGAATCCGCGCCTGATGCCCTCGAGGAGTAGTTCGAGTTCGAGGCCGTCCATCAAGGCTTGGCTTTGGCCTTGGCTTAATTAGGCTTAGTAATAATCCATGCATTATACCCGTATTTATGGGCTTATATGCACGATGCCCCGTGTTTATATGCACGATTCGTGGGTTAGGATGTTCAATTCCTGGTGCGGGGGGTGGGATTTGAACCCACGCAGGCCTTCGCCAACGGGACCTGAACCCGTCCCCTTTGACCTGGCTCG
>NZ_JBMFVA010000058.1:0-1721 GCF_049966235.1 Vulcanisaeta sp. | reverse complement strand
GAGCATTGAGGACTCATTTAGGAGGTGGCAGATTGAGATCCCGGAGGCATTAAGAGCCTTAATGGGTGGGAAATAATAGTTTAGCTTTGGTTAGGTTTGGCCATAGTTGAGGGTAATGCGCAGGTTTTTGGAACTGTCGCTGGTCCCACCAGACTCTATGTCTTGCCATCATCCGTGTATGTCTCGGTATTTGAGGATGATACGGAGACAGAACCATATTATCAGACGTGGTCATCTCGGATGTGGAACGCGAAGTACTGATTAGCGATTATTTGGCGGGCTTCTTGGACTTATCGTTGAGGACTTTAGGGAGGGTTTATGGAGATTACGTAGTGACTTAGGTAATAGGGTTAGGAGGAGCTATAAGCCTCAGTATTGGTGATTCGTAAATGGTATTAATAATGGTCTTGCGAACCTAGGTAATTGATCAAGCAACGACTTAGGCAGGGGTTTAACAATGTATAGTGATATGATGGTTATGGCAATGGTTATTAGTTGCATGGTGGGCCAGGTAATTGGCGGATCATTAAGTGGTAGGGTCCATGAGGATATCAGGGTTAGGAATGTAGATAAGCCAATGATGCTAACGGTATTGCTTTTAATGTTCCATTTCTCTAAGACCCAGAAGAAGGTTAGTATGACTATGTACATTACATAATTACTGACAACAGCCATATAAAGCCCCAGGGTATGTAGAAGCACATACATTGCAAGTCCAATGCCAAGCCCAACCAAGTTAGCCACCAACGCGTACCAACCTTTACCAATGACCCAGTAATACGATGTATAGACAGTGACGGCCACGGCAAAGGGTGCGGAGGCGAATAGGGTTGATGCGTATGGTATTGAGCGCACATAATCACCATTTATAATACCAAGCCTGGGCAATATGGGTAATGCAAGGACTATTAATTGCACCATGATGGCCGAGGCTATGAAGGTTGGGATTGCAAAAACCCTAAAAATACTCCTGACATTAATACCAAGCCCAAGGCCGTGAGAAACCCTACTATTGAGGACTGTGGACACTGCAGGCCCGAGGGCTATGACTGCGTTGACCATCGCCGCGGCAAGTCCATAAATACCCGTCGCGTCGGGACCTAAATACCTATACACTAAGTACGTAAATAAACTAAAGCTAAGTGTACCCATGTAACCAAGGATCCAGGACTGAAAACCAAACTCAAGGATGTACTTGACCTTAGAGGTGATTATTCCAATACCAAGGATAGGACTAACAAGGTCCTTTATATTACCTAAGTAATATAGTAATTGCGCTACCGACCCAATAAGGGTCGAGATGGCTATTGCATAAACATTACGCATAACCACAATAAGCAAAACCTCGAGAAACCTCATGAGAAGCATGTTAACCGTAGAACCAGCACCCTGGGTTACAACCCTACCCATAAGCCACAAGTACAGGCCTAAGGCACCGGCCAGCGACTGAGCAACCACGGTGCCCAGGTATATGTAGACAGTACCTAGCAACCAATGCGGAATACCATTAATTAAATAAATCGGTATGGCAATCACGAGAGCCGCGGCATATATGATGGCCATTATTAATGACATAAATACCAAGGCCGCAAAGTAAGGCCTAATATTACCACCCCTAATGTACTCAATAGCACCTTCCCTAGCGATAGCGCCCGATATTCCTGGTATTGGTATCAACGAACCTATGGCATTGACAATAGCAAAAAGCGCATTATAATAAC
>NZ_JBMFVA010000057.1:0-1945 GCF_049966235.1 Vulcanisaeta sp. | reverse complement strand
TTCTGTGAATGTCACGATAGGGCCGTTATATTGCTTCAAACCATACGTTGCTAATATTACTTCAGATAACGGTGCCTTATGCGTACCATCAATAGTTACCATGAATGCCACTAACGATCATGTGGTTCAGGACTTAACAGCAGCGACTGGCTTATGGCGTTACATAAACAATAGTCTATATACCGTGAGGTACTTAATTTTAAGCATACCAGCCGTTAAAGTGTATGTAAATGGTAAATGGGTGGTGCCAATATCCTTTGGTGTTGCAGTAACGTGGATTAGATTAAGGAATTACTCAGTATCAAGCAGGGTTTACTACTATTACTACTTCCTCATAGTATCCCCCAATGGTATAAGGGTTGGGATAATTCAAGTATATACGTATTTAAGTTCAGGCATAATTCATATGTATGTGGAATTACCGGCAAGTACAAAACTTCCAAGCTACATTATGACTGGTTCTCTTGCCTCAATATACCTCTACACTATTAATTATACTAAAGGCTGGGCCTACTCTTTAACAACCCAAACTAACTCAACCTTCACTACAGCGTCCCTATACTTAATAGAACCAAGCCTCCATTGCATGGAGCAGTATGAACTATTTAACTGTACCTCACCAGGAATCCGGATGGTTGCACCTAATATACTTATGGAGGATCATTAAACCACTGTTTCTGAAGTTTAAAATCAACGCCAATGGTTTAAAATAAGCACATCAGTATTCTTAGAATTGAATGATTAAACAATATTAATACATGCAATCGTGAGTACTAACCTAAACCATCATTACTAAACACGTAATGTGTTCAATGAGGGACTCCCTACCAGTAAGAACCTCGCCAATCACTACTCACAATACGTAATAATAATTTATTGTTCCCCAAACCTCCCGATGCCGATAAGTCAGTATCTTCATGAAGTGGAGCATGGCTATAAGGTCACTGGGATTCACATAGTCCTTAACCATGTAGTGTAATGCTTGGCTTCAGTAAGGTTTTAAGGATTCTGGGGTAGAACTATATTTCTGGGGCAGAACTAATGCTATTTAACCCGAGACCGAAGACCAGTAGGGCTGATTTATTTGTGAGGGATAGGGAGTTGAACCTACTTCATGAAAACGTAGACTCCCCCATAATTATAATTACGGGTATTAGGCGCATAGGTAAAACATCACTCCTAAACGTATTCTTAAATGAGGTAGGTATCCCAAGTGTAGTGCATGATTTAAGGGGGCTGAAGAGTAATTATGGTTTCAGGGACTTTTACAGCATTCTTGCAAAGGGCCTTTCCAATAGCCTTGATAAGCTCATTGACGTATTGAGGGGCATTTCGTCAATAAGGATAGTGGGGGTTGAGGTTGAGCTTAAATGGAGGGGTAGGAATGCGATTAGCGTATCAACACTTTTCGACTACCTGAGTAGGAGGAGGGTTATTGTGGCCTTTGATGAGGCCCAGAGGTTGAGGGGTCCTAGATCCTTGGAGCTCCTCGATGCAATAGCCCATGCATATGACTATGATAAAAACATAACATTCGTATTCACGGGCTCTGAAGTAGGGCTACTCTACAGCTTCCTAGGCCTAGATAACCCTAAATCACCCCTATACGGTAGATACACCTTCAGGTTAACACTAGATAGGTTCCCGAAGGACTTAGCCATGGAGTTCCTTAAACGGGGATTCCAGGAAGCTGGCGTTAACGTACCCATGGATATTATGGAGTATGCTGTGGATGTTTTCGACGGGATACCAGGATGGTTAACGCTATTCGGAAACGAATACATCAGGGGTAATAAGGATATTGACAGGATTAAGGAGGAGGCGATAAGGATAGCCCTTGAGGAGTTAAGAAGCATAGTAAGTGAGAGAGGAAGGAGATATGCAATAGCACTCAGGGGTGTGGCAGAAGGGGCAAACACTTGGGGAAGGCTTAAAGCATACATTG
>NZ_JBMFVA010000056.1:0-2029 GCF_049966235.1 Vulcanisaeta sp. | reverse complement strand
GTAAATAATCCAAGCAGTCTTATACCAGCGGCAAGCGAAAAAGCAATAACAGAGCCTGCAAACCTCTTCACAGTCACAAGCTCAATACCAACAGCATTCACAATAAGCGGCAAGCCGACAGCTACAAGCTCTCTTGTATACAACCTTGATACATATGAGCTTAACCAATACGCTACTGCAAATGTTGCTTCATTGAATCAAAACACCGCAGGCACTGCAGTAATGCTTGAGCCTGGAGCGCTCTCACAATATTATTCTCACTTAATTAGCAGTGGAACACCTTTAGTAGGACAATAAGTGGTTACCTTAATGGTCAGACATTTTCTACCCCGGTACAGTTTACAAGCGGCTTGACAAGCACTATTGCTACAACACACCAGTTATTCAACAATATTACAAATGTAGAACTAAACTATCCATTCCCATATCCAGGAGTTGGCGTCTCTGTATACGAGGTGCCTAATCTTTCTACAGTCAGCGATCCTTCCACATTCTTCGTACCTCCGAGCTCTCCAGTAAGTACTACTACACCACCCATAGCCCTAAATCCAGTATCTACTAATACTATTAGCGGAACGAACACACTGACATTGAGCTATAGTGCGAACATAATCTCATTTGGCACGAGTGACATAATATCAGCTGTAGATAGTGCTGCATCTGGAGCAAACACAGTAATAGAAATTTCGGGTGGAGCACTGACTTCATCATTCTTAGTCTATGGTCCTACGCCAACAAATTCAGTTACTTTCAATGCAAATATACTGCCACCTTCTAACACACCATATTCTATAAGTGCATATGATAGCAATATACAAGCCAATACTGTTACAAGCAATTTACGTGTACTAAACCAGCTTTCATTAAGCTATCCATACAGCGTTATACACCAGGGCCAGTCTGATGTTATTAGTGCAGTGCTTTCAGGCCCTACAAGCAATACTTTATACCTTACAGCAAACTTGCTGCCTTCTGTGACAGCCAACACCATGAGTGTTAGCTTAAAACCAATTCCTTCTGATATACTTCAGCTGCAAGTTAATGGTTACACAGTTGCAAATAATACAGCAGGCTCAAACACAATTCAACCATTATTCAATGCAAATGTCTTACCATACGCAACATATACAATAACTGCAATGGACACCCAAGACAAGATAAATGTACAAAATCAACTAACGGTAGTGCCGCCTACAGCATTGAAGATGGCAGAGTTGACTTACTCTGGTCCAACACTTACATACACCCAGCCAGGAACAAACTACAACCTAATCTCATCATCGCTAATTGCAAACTACAGTGGCGAGAGTGGCTTCTCTACTCCAATGAAATTATTCGCTATTGAACCATTCTCATTCGGAGGACCAACAGCGTACTTTGACTTCTACTACCCAGAGTATGACTTGCCAACGTCGACTTCGGCTCAATCATACATAGTATTGCAGATAACAAACGCCTCAACAACAACGCCGCCTAGCGTGGGTTCATCGCTCTACTATCTAAACTACACACCTTCACTTGGAGTCAGTGGTGCGATAAGCTATACAAGTAGTCAATCTGGCAGCAGCCCTGTAAAAGCACCTGCAAGCTTCAGGACAGAGCGCGGATCAGAGGTTGGTTCAATAATGCCAACACAAGTAACATATGACATGGCAAAGAGCGTTGACATGCTGCAGTTCGTAGTAGGGCCAGCGTCAACAACAGTAACAACAGCAGAGCACACAATCGGACCATTCTCAGTAGGAGCACAGGCATTGCCTAACGTGACAATAGCAAACGTAACAGCAAACTGCACATTCTCAACAACATCCTGCACAGTAAACGGCATAAGCAACCTCAGCGCAACGCCAAGCGTAAGCCAGGCAATAACGCCAGTGAAGCTCAACACGGCAGCAACACCGCTCGCAGTGCTTGACACAAACGCAAACCAAGCATCGACATTGATAGTAATTGGTAGCAAGTATGTAAACTCAGTAGCAGCGCAGATCTTTGCACAGAACCCAAGCCTCAACTCGACATTCGGTCCAGG
>NZ_JBMFVA010000055.1:0-2053 GCF_049966235.1 Vulcanisaeta sp. | reverse complement strand
GTTACTGTGCTCACGGCAGTAGTGGTTACTGTGGTTGTTGCTGTAGTCACGGCAGTGGTCGTGGTAGTGCTTGTTGTAGTACTTGTGGTCGTAGTGGTTGATGTGGTTGTAGTCGTCGTAGTACTCGTAGTGGTGCTTGTTGAAGTCGTAGTGGTACTAGTTGAAGTAGTTGATGTTGAAGTGGTGGTAGTCGTAGTAGTGCTTGTTGTAGTAGTTGATGTTACTGGAGTATATGGTATATGGAAGTACGAGGCAACACACTGCTGTATTGAGGTATCCGGCGTTGGTAAACCTATGAAGCTAGCAATCTGAGGATACTTCAACCATAATGAACCATTAGCAATAGCCTCAGCCAAAGGAGGAACAACACCCCTTGGTGCTATAGCACCAAACATTTCTAGTATTACTGCACCATATGTGTACCAGTTCGCTGAGACCAATAGTAATGGTACTTCATAAGGCAAGCAATCGTATATCCAATCTGGATCAGCTATGGGTGTGAGGTAGGTGAATGGATCGATCTTAGCTGCTAAAGGTACTATTGGTACGAAGTAATGGTACCATGCGAATATGATTGCTAATGCTGTATTGTAATTTTGACTACCTGGTTCTGCTGCATTAAAATAGTTTTGCCAGTTGGTTAAGTTAATGTAGCCGAAGGTTGAGTTAACACACCAAACAATCGTATTATTCGGTAACTTAAGCGAAGCCGGCGCAGTAACCGGTGTGCATGTACCATTAGGCCACTGGAAAGGCCAAGTATCACTACCAGGAACATTAGCGGAAATGGCATTACCAAAAGCCCACCAAGGCCAGCTTAGGGCTTCCCAGGCAGCATAGTACGATGGAGTGAAGGCTGTAGTCCATGATAATGCTGCAACATATTGCCCACTAGGTATTGTAGTACCCCAGTATGCTCCAGCATCCTGAGCTATTAATTTAGCATCTAAACCGAAGGCCTGCATTTGCGTTATGGCTTCTGAAGCCATCGTATCCCAGTCAATCCAGCCGCTTGGTGCAAGAACCTCAATTGATAATTCAGTACCATTAGGTAAGTACCAGAATCCATTAATTTCCTTAAATCCTAAACCCTGCATGATTTGGGCGGCGCTTGTAGTATTGTATGTGCATGGTATTAGGAATTGTCTAACGCTTAATGGATATATGTCAATGGTCTCCGGCGCCACTGGTTGAGGGTAATAGTTAGGGTAATTTAATCCCCATGCTGCAGCAACAGCGCTTCTGTTAAATATCATGCATAATGCTTGCCTGAACTTAATGATATTGAATGGATATACATGAGGGTTAAACGTTATACCCCAACCTGATAGGTCTGGTGCAAAGTATGCGCTGAATCCACTACTATTCAGTAGTGCAACTTGTTTAATAGACATTGATCCACCAGCCCATGTAGCCTTATGGGCAACCATTGCTGCCACATATTGGCTACCCGTGAAAAATTCCTCAAAGGTTGGATCATAGTAGTTCCATGATGCTAATGGGAAGAGTGTAAGCCACTCGCTTAAAAGACCCTGGGGTTCTAGGGTTATTTTAAGGCTTGATGTGCTAATGTAGGATAAGTAGTAGGGGAATATTCCCCAATACGGTGTATTCATCCTAGTTATATTTGTTGAATATACTAGTGCTTGTGATGAGTTCATTCCCTGAAGCACCTTAACTACAGACTTCCAGATTGGCCATGGAGTAGGTATACTAGCCGTAATGAACAGTATCCATTCTATTGGTGACCAGGTTTGGAATAAAAACTGTATCGTATAATTGTTAATTACCCTTATAGATTCATCAGCGTATTGAGGCTGCATGAAAGGTGCATATGATTGAAATGCCTTATCCTCAATGTAGAAGTAAGCATATACATCCCATGCAGTGAATGGTATTGTTGCTGAACCATTAAACCAATACAAGCTTCTCCTAAGGTAAATAATTATTGTATGATTCTCCGGAACTATTGTCCAGTTCTCAGCTAAAATGGGCCACCACATACTACTTGCGTCATTAAAGACTGCCAAAGGCAGTTCGGTAGCAGCATAAT
>NZ_JBMFVA010000054.1:0-2214 GCF_049966235.1 Vulcanisaeta sp. | reverse complement strand
CTGAGCAGAGGGAGAGACTTGGTATAGCCCATGCGATACATAGGGCTATTGAGGAAGGCGCCAACGGGCAACTAGTTGTTCATCTTGGCGATAATTACTTCGGTGAAGGTATTGGCAGTTTCATCAGGGAGTTTATGGAGGGTGATTATGACGTATTCATAGTATTAACAAGGCATAAAGACCCAACCAGGTTTGGCAATGCCATCATTAGTGATGGTAAGGTCGTGAAGCTCATAGAGAAGCCCAGGGAAGTTCCACCCAATAGTTATGTGGTGACTGGCATATACATGTTCAAGGATTCAAGGGATGTGGAGAGAGCCTTCAAGACCTTGAAGCCATCAGCTAGGGGTGAGTACGAGATAACGGACCTAATCCAGTGGTTTATTAATAATGGACACAGGGTTGGTTATGCAATAACCAATAGTTGGTGGAAGGACATGGGGACACACCAGGACATACTCGACCTACTATACCTAATGCTCGATGAGATTAAGTCGAGGATTGAGGGTGAGGTTAGGGGTGAGGTGAATGGCAGGGTTATTATTGAGAAGGGCGCCGTGGTTGAGGGCTTTGTGCATGGACCGGCCTACATAGGTAAGGGTTCGGTCATTGGTAGGGAGACCGTGATCGAGCACTATGTCGATGTTGAGACGAATGCCAGCATAAATGGTGGTAGTGTGAGCAGGAGTATTGTACTTGACAACGCAAGGCTGGAGCTTGGTAGGGCTAGGATAATAGATAGCATAATTGGACCGAACTCGAGGATAAGGCTAACTAATGGTATTAGCAGGTTAATAATTGGTGAAGGTAATGTGATAGAAAGTATGTAATGTTCATCACCACGGTGTGTCTTTCCTAAAGAATTCATCACTAAGGAGCGGTCTCCACCACCACTCATTTTCTAAGTACCACTTAATTGTCTTCTTCAATCCATCTTCCCAAATAACCAATGGTCTCCAGCCCAAGGACAAAATCTTATCTCCCTTCATGATGTATCTTCTATCTTGACCAGGTCTATCACTAACGAAACGTATCAACGCCTTCGGCTTATTAAGTACCCGTAGTGCATCCTCAACAACCTGAAGAATGCTTTTTTCATTAAAGCCCGGCACATTATAGATTTCGCCGGATACTCCCTTCTCGATAATGGTTAGGACTGCCCTACAGGTATCCTCAACATAAAGCCAATCTCTCCTCTGTGACCCGTCACCATGGACAACGACTGGGATATCGTTAAGAGCTCTAATCACGGTTCTTGGTATTAACTTTTCAGGGTATTGGTAAGGACCGTAATTGTTAGATGGACGTATTATAATAGCGTCAACACCGTAGGTTCTGTGAAATGCCATTATTAAGGCATCACCGGCGGCCTTTGTGGCTGCGTAAGGATTACTTGGTCTCAATACCGTATTCTCATCAGCAGGTTCCTTACCCTCCATGTCACCGTAAACCTCATCCGTAGATATATGGATAAGCCTAGTCCCGAATTCCTTCACAATCTTTAGTATTGTATATACCCCATATACATTCGTCCTAATAAAGGGTTCAGGGTTCACTATACTTCTATCGACATGCGTCTCCGCGGCGAAATTAACGATGATCTCAGGATGAATTCTCTGTACGACATCCTTCAACCTATCATAATCAGTAATGTCACCCTTTATCACCTCAACATCCCTAGGTAAATTCTCATAACGACCAGCATACGTAAAAGCATCATAGACCGTGATATCATTACCTAAATACCGTGAAAATCTAACAAAATTACTACCGATAAATCCAGCACCACCAGTAACCAGAATCCTGTATCGACCCATCAACCTAACTAAACACTCAATAAATAAAACTTAACCTATACAGCACATGAACATCATTAAAAGTAAATAATAGGAACACTTAATAACTCTAGTTCATTTTCATAACCCGACGAATAGGGGATAAGGCAGTGGGTATAGCGTTGCTTGTAATATCGATAGTTATCATACTCGCCTATGCCTACATAATGTTCGCAACACCCTACAGCCTATTCCTACTGAAGCTAACGGGCGTAATAGCCATAGCCGTAATATTCGGAATACTAGCCTGGGTAGGCTACGCACTAGCCACAACACCACCACCAAAGCCAATCGAGGAAATCGAGAAGGAGATTGAAGCGGAGTTGAAGAAGCTTGAGGAGGAGACAAAGCAGGAGCAACAGAATACACAGCAACAACA
>NZ_JBMFVA010000053.1:0-2253 GCF_049966235.1 Vulcanisaeta sp. | reverse complement strand
GTTGTTAAAACTGCCCCGTTAGCTGGAGATATTACTCCTAGCATTGGGTACTTTGTAACCACGTATAATTCGAGTTTACCTGGAGATATTCCAGGCATGACTGAAGTTGCTGTTATGGTTACCGGTCCTGTTGCATTTGGCGCAGTAAAGTAGACTAGATATCCTGAAGAGTATGTATCAGGTTTACTTTGTAATATATATACCGTGCTTGCGCTGAGTGAACCTGCGCTCGTGCTAAGCTGTATCTGTATCGCTGCTCCAAGAGTGTTAGTTGTCGGGTTCCCATACTGGTCAGCAAGAGATACATTAATCAAAGTGCTGCCCAACGGAGATATATAATTGTTAGTTAGTGATGGTGCGGTAACGACTAAGGCTGCTGGCGGACCAGCAACTATAGTTAACGTTGGAGACGGACCACTTAACGACTCATTGTGAGCTGGGTTTGAAGTTAAGGGCTGGAAGAGATAGTCTTCTACATTAAACTGATCACCGGCTACGGTATCAGTGAATGTAAAGACAGCATATCCTGACTTGTTGGTGTACGCTATGCCCGTCATTGGGCTTGCGCTGACTTTGACTGTGCTAGGTACTATTGTAAAGTTTACTGGAACCCCTGCCTGTACTGGGTTTACTTTAACTACAGCGGTAATTGTCTTTCCTGCTGTTGCATTAAAGCTTGATGTCTTTTCTACCCCCTTATAATAAATTGTTGGCTTTGGTGATACGGGTTCAAATGTGGATGTTATTAATTTGTTTGATGTTCCAGGATACTTGCCATTGATCACTGCAGTTATCTGGCTAAAGCTGCCATAAGCTGTAGGAGGAGCAAATCCAAAAGTGATGTTATCAACATGCTTAACCCCGTTTAGTAGGACTACATTGAATTTAAGCGTGCTACTGTCGTTTCCACTTACAATCTTGTAATAAATTCCGCTGCTTGTTCCGTTCATTCCACTAAGCAAGTACAAGCTGCCTGCAGTTGCACTTAGTGTAACAGTTGTGTTACCTAACGGGTATGGATTTCCAAACCTATCTGTAAGTGAAATGTTAGTCCATGATGTCTTAAATCCATATGGATAAACCGATGAGGATGCATTGGTAACATAGTCAGTTGACCCAGTTCCGTCCCATGGCAGTTTAACGGCTACCTTTGATGGAGATGCTGCCTCTATAGTTAATACATATGATGCATTTCCTATAACGTATCCTTCATCAAATGGCCCTGTTGTACCACTTGTGTACACGATATGCCCGCTGTATGCAGTTACTATATAGCTTCCAACATGTGTATCATTTACTGTAAATGCTGCTCCTGATGAGCTTGTGGTAAGGCTGGATGGTGATATAACGCCGTGGGTTGTTGTTTGTGTCAAGTAAACCGGTACCGGACCACCGGTTGGTGTCACTCCTGAAGTTGTAGGAACTACAGTTGCTACAGTGAATGAACCTAGCTCTCCAGCCGTCAAGTTCCCGGCGGAGGCCCCTAATGTAGAAGGTGAAACAGGAGATATGCTATATTCAGTAGCCTTGGTATAGTAAATTGTCACATCAAATGACTGGGTTGCTCCTGAAGTATAGGTCAAGGTAACTGTTACCGTATTGCTTACTGAATTTGAACTCTTAAGCCCTGCTGTACTTGCATTCCATCCAAATTCAACATATGCCGCTGCACCGGGTGGAAGTATTGTTGATGATGGTGATTTAGATATCAAATAGGACCATGGCCCTATACCATTTAAGCTAGAAGTAGCTCCTGAACTTAACCCTTCGAAATAAACATCTTTGCTAGCATTTGAGCTAGCTGGACTTGTGGCTAACGATTTTGGAATACTTATTGAAATCTGCGTAATTCCTTGAGCTGACGTTGGGTTGTTTATGTAAAGTGTCCTGTAAACTGTACCGCCTGATGTTGGATTGCTAACTATAGGCACATCTATGCTGACCGAAGCCTGTGTTTGAGCGTGAGAAACACTAGTTACCATTGGTAAAGTTACTGCTGAAGGTAATGCTATAGAAAGCGCTAGTATTAGCACTAATAAACTTTTTACGTTCATTGCAACATAAATTCCCCGGGCTGCATATTTAAGCTTTATGAAGCCCCCGTTCTTTGCTTTGAAATTATGTAAAATTATTACGAGCAAAAATTAACCGCATTTTGACCTTCTTTTATTTATATATCCAGCTATGGTCAGCGCGATTGCAGTAAAGACGCCAAAGAAAAACACTGCTATAGAAGCTCCAAGGTAAACTTCA
>NZ_JBMFVA010000052.1:0-2455 GCF_049966235.1 Vulcanisaeta sp. | reverse complement strand
AGAGTTTTACGTGAGCTCTGTCATCAGGTGTGGGCATCAACCTGAGATTTTCAAGGTCAATGTATATGTCTCTACTGGAGATGCATCCAACTTTGCTTCCATAAACCTCAAATAGTTTAACGTATCTTTCAACCCACTTCGGCAAAGCTATAGCATCATCATCCGTAAACAACACTATGTCGCCAGTAGAAGCGTCTTTCCCCATGTTTAGGGCATGCGCAAAATACCCAACCCTCTGCTCCAGTACTATGCAATTAAGGTTAAGGGCATTACACACCTTCTCAACGCCATCAACTTCCACGCTCTTAACCACTATAACTACCTCATGAGGCTTAACTGACTGGTAAGCGAAACTACGAAGAAGAGTACCCAGCCTTCCTAGACTTGTTGACGGTACAATTACGGAAACCTTCATAACCAATTTCTTAACCTTCCTTAATTAGCCTTTCAAAGATTTCAATATACCTCTTAGCTATGTTGATGTAGTCAAATTGCTTAACGAATTCAATGCCATTTGTTGATAATCTAATCCACAGCTCTTCATCGACCAGCAATCTTTCAAGTACCGCGGCGTAGTCCTTAGGTTTAAGGCTCCTCACCCTCACCCCATTATATCCATCTATAACGACCTCCTCAGGTACTGCATCTGAAACCACTACAGGCGTACCACAGGCCATGGCTTCCATGGCTGTGAATGGGAATGCTTCATTGCTTGATGGTAATATTAATGCCTTAGCGCCGCATAAAATCCTTATCTTCTCCCTCTCCTCAGCATTAAAGTGCAATTCAATGGAGTTATTACCCTTGGCTAGTTCCTCTACCTGCTTTGAATATGGTCCTATTACGGCTAAGTTAACGTCATATCCCTTCCTTCTAAGTATATCAATAGTTTTTATGCTAATTTCAGGATTCTTCACGGATCTAGTGCCTATGTGTACTATAGTATTGCTCCGCTGCCGATAATCTAACGGATTATAGAGACTTAGCTTCATTGGTAATGGTATTATAGCTTCACAGTTAACTATACTAGCATACTCTTGTCTACTCTTGCTAGAAACGCAGATTACCATGTCATAGGTTGCATAAAGTGCCTTGATTACCATGTGTTGAATTTTTGAAATAGAAATAGGTCCATGAGCAATCGCAATCTTTGGTCTAAAGCTTAAAGGAATAACACCATTAACTATAGCAATATCTACCTCCTCTTTCTTGAGAAGCTTAGCTCCTTTAATTAACCAGTCGAATGTTATTCTACTCCAAGGATCCCCATGTGTTGGCTTATCCATTAGTGTCATTACCTCTATCTCCTCATCTAATGCATGTATATCCTTAATCCACTTACTTAATTCATCCCTATCAACGTTATAGAAGCCCCAGCTAATCACTACAACATCATGGCCAAGCTTCCTGAACGCCTCCCCAAGCCAGGCTATAAACCTGTTGACACCGTCAATGTGCGTTATGTATCCACGGCGTATTAATGCAATCTTCATACCAGTCACTTCATAGGTTTTGCCGCAATAGCTAATATTTCGGCTAGGCCTGGAGATATAGCTGATGCCACCTTATCAATTACGTGAAGTAAGCTATTGTGAGGGTATGATGTACCCTTTACACCCACTACATTGAATCCATGCAGTCTTAATAATTCTTTTAACGCTCTGAGAGTATATAGCCTTAAGTGTCCGCTTAACGGCTCATTAGTGCTCCTGAGCGGTTTACCAACATTGTACTTGGTGCTCACTTCGCTCCAATAGGGCTGATACCCTAATAGGAGAATGAGCCTATTAACCCACCGAGCCAGGTTAGGTGTTTTCAATATGAATATACCGTCTGGCTTAAGTATCCTGTATGCTTCCTCAATGCATTGTCTGGATTAACTAGGTGCTCTATTACCTCCTCCATTATGACTGCGTCAAAGTAATTGTCTGGAAAGGAAAGCTTATCAGTATTGAGATCAGCCTTAACGGTAATTATCCCTTTTTCACTGGCTTTATTAAGAGCCTCATAATTGATATCGCAGCCATACAATGCCCTAACTCTAACATGCTTAGCAACTTCAGATAAAATTGACCCATCACCAAATCCAAGTTCAATGATGCTATCTATCCTTCCCCCATACATGTTTAACAGATCCACAGAGTCTTTAACCCTTGGATGCATTAAATACTTCACCATATATTTTCAATAGCATATCCACCACATTGCTCCAAGTAATCACTCCGCTCTTTCCGATCTCACCAAGTTTTTCGCCTAGCCCCCTATCTTGAATAAGTATTGTTATTGCTTCGGCTAGGGCTTTAGGGTCCCTGGGTGGTACCAGGAGTCCATTAATCATGTGCTTTACCCTGTATGGTATTTCGCCTGTAGCTGAGGCTATTACTGGTTTTTCCCTGGCCCATGCCTCCGTTATTGCCAGTGAATACGCTTCTACATAGTTACTTACGCTGGGTAG
>NZ_JBMFVA010000051.1:0-2512 GCF_049966235.1 Vulcanisaeta sp. | reverse complement strand
CGAAGAAGCCCAGAATCTAAAAAAGAATTGAAAGCCTGGAGGTAGTTCCAAGGGCTCATGGTCTGGTGACCCCAGAATCTAAAAAAGAATTGAAAGTGGTACTGATTCCACAGCCAGTACCCTGAAGCCTAGCCTTGTGAGCAGAATCTAAAAATGAAAGAGTTAGATTTAGGAACTCTACCAGGTTTAGTCCTGACTAAGGTTGTTTCATTGATTGGCAGTGTTGCTGATGAATTAAGTAAGCCATGTTCAGTCCGTAATACCTTGTGTGTTACTATTCGTTAATTGCCTCTAATTCTCTTAAAGCTAACACCTAGGGTATCTCGCCATAAACGGCTAAAATTTAAATGCAATATGCGAGGATTTTGTAAGTGAATTGTAATAAAAATCGAAAATTCTCTAAATTAACTTAATGAACTATGGTGCATTATGGATGCGAAAACCATAGGCTTAATAGTAGTAACTGTGTTAGCGGTAGTGGGTTTCGGGTTGGCTGGGTACTTTGCAGTTAAAACACCAACTAAAGTAACGGTTACGGTTCCCACAACTGTAACTACAACAACACCAATAACTGTGACGACAACTACAACAATGCCGACCACCGTTACTACAACATCCACCGTAACATCAACAACCACTAGTACAGTCACCAGTACCATTACGGCGACTGTACAGTCAATGTCAAGTGATAACCACGTTATGTTAGTATACAAGACTAATAGCGCCTTAGGTGTATTCCTAGACTTCCTAGATGGTATAGCTATTGAATCACCGTCTGATGTGTTACCACTCCTATCACTAAACTTCACTGCACAAGTAATGGGTGCTCCCTATCCAGGTGTATATAGTTACAGTACTTTTAACTCAACGTGGTTAGCAAACTTCTTCAGCACGTATGAGACAGTCTATTTCTATACTACAGCGTTACCAACGGTGAAGAAGATTAATGGTGATACATTCCAGGTCTCAGCAGTGGTTCAGTACTTTGTTGCGCCAGCTAATGACCCAATATATCTCCAAGTCTTCAACGCATCTGCGGTAGCTACTGTGAAGATAATTAATGAGACACCGCTCATAACGCAATTAACGTGGATTGGTAACGAGTTACCACCATCAGCAGTAATAGCTGGTTATCCATCTCAACATGCATTGGAGGCTAATGAAGCGCTTGAGGCCTTCCTATGGCAGATCAACGGTATGGCCGCTGAATTCCCACCAAATGCAATAGCCCAGTACTTTGCATCTTCAGCTACATTAAGTGTTAATGGTCAATTACCACCTGGCTTAAAGACTGGCGTTTACAAGGGTTTAAGCAATATTGAGAGTTTCTTCAACAATTGGGATAGTTATTTCATATTCGCTGCAACCTATTCACAGAATCTGCTTCCAAATGGGACTGCTATTCCACCAATGGTATCAATAACGCTTAACCCAAGTGGAGCCTCAGCCACCGTTACGGCTAATGAAACAGTATTCCTAGGCTGGGTTGCACCTGGTCAATCCGGTTATCCAGCACTCTACGATATGCATGTTAACATCACGGCATACTTAATCTACAACGCAACTACCGCCTCTTGGCAGATAAATAACGAAACCATGGACTTCACCCTGGTTCCGCTAGAGGGTGATACAATGTCTGAGGTTGGCTTTGGGGCACCATATTATGGCAATACACCAGCCTTTGTGGTTGTGGCTGGTGAAACAGTTACCGTTAATGCAGTATCTGGGCAGAGTTACACATTGCAAGTGGGTAATATAAGGGTCGTAGTTAAGCCAGGCACCTATGCTGAGTTAGCCAGCGGAAAGATGCTAAGTACCTATAACTTCAGCTTAGTAATTCTGGCGGACTATGACATCCCACCGCCTTATCAAAGTGATTATGTGCCCGTATACACCTTCGCCTTCGAGGTTAATGGGCAAATAACGCCAACAATAACCTTCGTTAATGCCAGTGGTAAACCACAGGGCATATTAACATACGTCTACACTGCACCGGATGTGAACTGGACTAGTTGGACTTGGCTTGGAGGAATGTTTAATGGTACAGTATACATTGGTGGTAAATACGCCTTCGCAGACCACTGGACCTATTTCAGTAATGGGACAATGATGACGACTTTCATAAAGCCAGTACCATGGGTACTTGAGGCGCCTAAGACGCTACCGATTTACATGACCCCAAGTATGGGCAATTCCTAAACCCAAGACGCTAATACTTAACTTTTTAAAATAAAAACAAGGTTTGTTTCTCATTCTCTTAAACTAGGTTAACTACTAGAATTTAAATTAAAACATAGGTAAGAGCCTGATCTTCTCATCTTAGAGGGTCAGGGTTCTCGTATTGGTTAAGGCAGAAAGGAGGTTTAGGAGTTCCGCCGGATCTGCATTAAGCACCTTGCCTAGTCTGCAACGCGTTTGCGTAACTGTTCGTTGTTTTTAATTGCTTCTAGTCCCCTTGATGTTATTAGGTGTGCTGAGGCTATGACTCCCCTATGTTTCATACGATTTAACA
>NZ_JBMFVA010000050.1:0-2525 GCF_049966235.1 Vulcanisaeta sp. | reverse complement strand
ATCATAGTCCACCTCGCCTCTGATAATCCTCTTCCACAGTGCATTTGCCGTCTCCTTAATGGCTAAATCAATGGTTATTAAGCCATCCAACATTAAATCCCTAACCCTTTCCCAACCGGTCTCGCTGGTGAAGTACTTTATAAGGGCTGATGGGTCAATGACCCTCACGGTCCTCCCTCACAGAACTCACTGAGAATCTCTCCTCACTTGGTTTAATATCTTTCAACAGCTCATCCCACATGGGGACATACCTCCTAATCTTAACCTTCAATGCAAGGTCTCCAAGGAACCTCCTAACCTTCTCATTAATATCAATACCGCTCTCCTCAAGCAATCTCTTAACCTACTCCCTAACCCTGACGCTAATTACCGTAGTTGTCAAGTAAATCACCAATCATCCTACTAATCAATTTACAAGCTTATGAACTCATCCGTCTACAATACTGTAGACATGGTAAAAGAACATCATAGACATCCTAGTTTAATTTAGCTTCTCAATTGATTAAGAAACAACTCATAGACAAGAATAAAACACGCAAATAGGCATGAATGAGTGTATGGTGCTACCCAGGTGGGTTTGGGACTATATTAGGACAATAATGGAGGGTGGATCATACGCTGAATTAAGAGGCTGGTTTAGGGATCCAGTTGCGCCGAGACACTCGGTTAGGCCAACGGTGTCTGAGGTCTCATCACCATGCCCAACAAAACGCGATGCATACCTAAGGCGTGTTACTAAAATACCCATGGAAGACACGGAGGTCCTAAGGCTTGGCAGGTTAATTCACGAGGTCTTCCTGGCACCATTTAGAGAGTCAATACCATTCTCGCAACTCGATACTAAATTCGAAAGCATAATCAATGAGTACGACGATCTAGGCGTCAAGTATAGGGCCCAGTTATACGAGGTTTATATAAAGGCCGTGACCATGGCCCTCAATGCCCGTGAGGAGGGAATACCAATCAGTGTTGAGCCAGCAATACCGGGGGCACCAATCGGTCTCTCTGACATTGTTAAACCGGACATACTCGTGGGCTTCATACCCGTGGAGTTAGTGACCTCATCACTAACGGAAGAATTAACTAGTAGGAAGGACATAGCCGTTACGGCATATGCACTAGCCATAGAGGCTTGGATAGGCCACCCAGTGGACATAGGCGTAGTACTTCATGTAAGTATTAATGGTAAGCCGAGGCTCACCTGGAGGGTCATTAAGATAGATGATACGTTAAGGAGAGCCTTTCTGGACATGAGGGATACTGTAGCAAGAATTATTGAGCATGGTGATGACCCAGGACCAGCAAGCTCCTGCCCAAGGACCTGCCCATTCTATGGTGTCTGCCATGGTTAATGAAGTATACATAACAGATCCAGGAACGAGGATCATGGCCAGGAAGGGTTCAATAGTGATAATGAGTAGGGACGGCAATAAGCAAGTGTTACCGCCGAACGTAGAGGAAATAATCGTTGCAACATCCAGAGCCTCAATAACATCAAAGGCAATTAGAATGCTTTCCATGAAGGGCATAAACCTAGTCTTCCTAAATTCATTCGGAGATCCCGTGGCATTAATGCTACCACCAGTAATCAATAAGACCGTAATGATTAGGATTAAGCAATACGAGTTATTCCTAAATAATGAATTAAGGCTTGAACTGGCGCGTAGGTTGATCGCATGCAAGATAGAGAACCAGGCCAGACTCGTTAGATACTTCGCTAAAAGTCGCAGGGAATCCTCATTAAATGATATAGCCTACTCATTGTCATCATTTGCCACGCAACTAATGTCTATAGAAATCAAAAGACTAAACTCAGAGATTATAGAGGGCATTGAGGCACAGGCAGCCAATAAGTACTGGGATGTGGTTGTGTCATTACTACCCACTTGGCTTGGATTTCATGGCAGGAATCCAGAGGGCACGGACTTAATGAACCTAGCCCTGAACTATGGCTATGGAATACTCTACTCAACAATGGAGAGGTACCTAATAATGGCTGGGCTAGATCCATACCTAGGCGTGCTCCATACAATAAAGAGTGGGAAGCCATCGCTTGTCTTTGACATTGTTGAGGTATTCAGGCCCATAGCCGTGGACAAGGCATTAATAATTGAAATAGATAACACAAAACTAAGTATATTTAATGGTTTTTTGGACTACGACTCAAGGAGGGCGATAGCCAGGATAATACTCAACAACCTAAATAGGGATTACATAAACCCGAGAACAAGCAGGAAATCACCACTAACCGAGATAATGAAGCACGAGACTTGGTACCTCGCGTCAATAATTAGGGATGGTAATGTTAATGATTACGAATGCTTCACCTGGGTGTTCTAGATGTACGTGATAGTCTCATACGACATAAGCGATGATAAGAGGAGGTTCGAAATAATGAGTAGGCTAAAGGCGATGGGCTACGTAAGAGTACAAAGAAGTCTATACATGGCGAGGGGAGGCAGCACTTTGGCTAAGGACACGGCGAGGGCATTAATGAGGCTTATGGGTAGGGAGGACTCTGTCGT
>NZ_JBMFVA010000049.1:0-2598 GCF_049966235.1 Vulcanisaeta sp. | reverse complement strand
ACCTTCCCATCGTCGATATCTTCATAAATTACTCTAACATTACCATTGGGTAATCCCTCAATCTTAGCCACCCTACCACGCACGAACTTAATGCCCATTGCCCTGGCCTTCTGGTAAAATTCCTCGAAGCCTTTACCGGAAGCCCTTATGTCCATGCAGTATATTGTTACATCAGCCAATGGTACTGCCCCTAAGATTAACTGAGCCTGCTTTATTGAATACATGCAGCAAACTTGAGAACACCTGGGGTTCCCCACAGTCTTATCCCTAGAACCAACACAGAGCACATACCCAATACTACTTGGTTCCTTACCATCGGATGGCCTTAAAACAGAATTAAATGGCCTTGTGGGGGATAATAGTCTCTCCATTTGCATTGCCGTTATTACATTAGGTACCTTACCATAACCATAGGATTCCTTCCTCTCCGCAGGAAAAAGTCTGTAACCAGTGGTTATTATTAATGCGCGTGTCTTAACCCTATAGATCTTAGGCTTCTGAGTGAAGTCAATGGCTCCTGCGGGGCACACCCTTTCACATTGCCCACAGAAAATGCAGTTATCTACATCTACTACAGCTATCTTTGGGACGGCAGTATCAAAGGGTATGTATGCTGCCTTCCTCCCCCTAAGGCCATAATCCAACTCTTTTGGTATAACTACAGGGCATACGTCCTCGCATGTACCACATCCGGTACATAAGGTCTCATTAACAAACCTGGGCTTCCTCAGAACTGTGACTTCAAAATCGCCCCTTCCCTTAACATCAATATTGGTAACCTCTGAGTAGGTCCATAATTCTATGTTAGGGTGATGAGCAGCAGCTGCCATTTTCGGAGTTGATATGCAACTAGCACAGTCAAGAGTTGGGAATACCTTGCTTAGTAAAAGCATTTTACCACCTATAGTTGCCTCCTTCTCAACTAAGAGAACCTTATAATCCATTTCCGCTAAATCAAGTGCCGCCTCTATGCCCGCTATGCCGCCACCTATTACTACAACATCGTAGTTAAGTGGTTCATTCACGATTTCAGCCTTCTCAAGAATTTTCCTAAACAAGTCATTCCCCACGGTAACTCACCTTAACGGGGCCTAGTTTCATTAACCTAGAGTAAAAGTCATTCATTAATCTAGAGAAGGCTTCCCCACATACTGAGCAAATGGCGGCCATCCTAACTCTATCGGGTTCAATACCCCTATTGCTTAATAATTCTTGAGCCTCCTTAACATGCTTCGCAGTCCTGTCTGTGCAATCACTTAAGTATGGGCAATCAGTACCATCGGCAGCAATGAACACGCCATCGAAGCCGCTTTCAATTGCTACTAGTACCCACTCTGGCCTTATCATGGAGGAACATGGAACTTTAATCATGGTTGTTTGAGCTGGGTAACTCAAGTGCATTAAGCCGGCTGAACATATTCCAGGGTCTGAAATAATGTTTGTAGCGAAAATAAGAACTTGCGGTTTTGATTCTTTACTAGTCAATACTCGATCACCTACTTAATCACTTCATTCTCCTCACGAATATTCTCCAGTACCCAGGCTCCTCTATTGTGCCTAGGTATACATGCCCCATCTTCTTAGCCCAAAGGGGTAAGTCCCTTTTTGTACCAGGATCCGATGAGAGAGTTTCCAGTATTCCCCCAACTGGTACTTCAGTTATAGCCTGCTTAGCCGCCAGGAGAGGACCTGGGCAAGACATGCCCCTAGCGTCTACTGTCTTGTTTGGTTTAAGTTTCCTAAGCTCCTCGGGACTTAATTCACCCTTTATCTCGCTCATGTCCATCACCTACACGAATAGCGTTATGTCAGCTTCTGACATTTTATCCACCCATTCACCCACACCTATTATGTCATCAACTAGATCAACGAAATCCTCTTTCTTAGCCTTCCATATTGCAGCCGCCGTGGAGCACACATAAATCTTTAAGTTGCCCATCCTCTTAGCCTCCCTTAATAAATCAAACCATGATGGTAATTTCAATTCCTGCAACCTCTTAGCAACCTCAGAACTCAGGTTTTGAAATTCGCTAAAATTCATGTTCTTCTGTATAACATCCTTCCTAAAGGAATATGCCCCCCATAATTGAAGGAATAATTCAACCTCCATACCCATGGCCACTGCGCCAGAAACAAGCATAGCCAACCCGGTTAACCTATCTATACTGCCTGAGAATACGGCTACGGCCATTTTCTTCCTTTTCTCGCCCATAATATCACCACACTTTTAGCTCATGAATGGTTAAAATCTTTTATTTCACACTTGATGTGCAACAAGAAAAATATTGTGAGAAAATGTTAGGTTACTTTAAAATACGATTAGTCGTAATTAGTTATTTATTGGTAATTATTTTTATAACTGCAAATGTTCAACATAACTTCATTCTATAAGGCTTATTACCTAAAATCGTAATGTGCTAATAATGAGATAAGGGTTATAGCTTCATCAAGATTAAGGTACTGAGCCATAGGTTTTTAAAGCGTGCAGTGTCTCAATGCTGGTCTAATGATTAATACTAAGGTGAGTAGGTACTTACCGTACGTGGGTTGGAGGCCTCTTCAAGCTAAGATTGCTGACTTCATATACAGTAATTTAGG
>NZ_JBMFVA010000048.1:0-2603 GCF_049966235.1 Vulcanisaeta sp. | reverse complement strand
GCATTCCCTTTAAAAAGTTATACCTAGTGGCATTTACTGTGAGCACACTCATTAGGGATGAGGATGACATTCACATGGAGTGCGATATGGACTATAGTAAGTACGTGATTGGTGGTGTTAATTACGTACCATGCATAGTAAGGGTTAACGAACTTAGTAAAATCATGGATGTACTAATGAATTATGTAAAGGGCGACCACGTACTTAACCAATTAATGATCAGGGTTGTTAATGATAATGAGTTAAGGATTGATATGCCGATCACGATAATGAATAGCGGTAAGTCCCTTGGTGAGGTAATTAATGAATTAATATACTTAATAATTGGTATTAGGCATTGCCTACATTTCATTGAGGTAAAGCATTAAAGAATTATCGTTATTACATTCATTAATTATTCATGAAACGCGAATTAATAGTTAAGCCAGTAATTGGATTGATAACATACATAGTCAGCATGATTGAGATGATCTATGTTTGGCTACAATTATTTAATGGGGGTGGTTATTACTACGGGCTTGGGGAGTTGATCCTGAAGTCACTGGGATTATTGAGTATTGACGCTAACGATCTTGGTCAAAGCCTATTACTTGGCCCATTAGTAATGAGTGGTTATTTACCGATCTTCATAGCACTCCTCATAGTAATCACAAACTCACTAATCGCAATTTACACGTATAGACTCAGTAGGGCCAGGGATTTGGAAATGAGCTTCATCCTCCTTCTAGTCCTTGCATCAATAATTAATGCCTCACTCATCAATTTGATGACTAATCTCTGGCTCCCGCAGGTGATATCAACGGCATTAGCCATAGCCATGTACTACCACATTGATAGGGATAATAGGCTTGTTAGCGTCACCCTCTCGGCATTGATGGCATTCCTAAGCCCAGTCACTAATTTGCTCAATGTGCTGGTCCCAATAACTCACTGGTTCATTAAGAGGGAGTTTAATGAATCAAGCCAGTACGTAGCGACCATAGGCCTGGTAGCATTCACCTACTACTGGATAGCCGGCGCCTACGCCATTACCCACCACGTGACTGTGCAGAGAATACTTAACCAACTCATTTACCTACTCTCAACAACCTCCTTCATGCAATTAGCCACCCTGGGCACAGCCATACCAGCCCTAATAACCACCGCACTCGGCGGCCTTGGCTATGCCGTGGTGGTCCCCGCAATACTCATAATAACGCTCATAGAGGCGCTTGGTAAGTTGCGTGAACATAAATTAGCCGTTTTAGCGTTGTCCATGGCCCTAATAATCACGGTACTGACAACGCCAATATCACCAATGTGGCCTCCATACCAGGGAACTGGCCCCATAAACATCAACTGGGAACCACTGGGTAGGGGTTATGCCCATGTCTATAGCCTCACTTCACTGGCACCCGCAGGCTACATAGAGAGCTCCGTGATCCCAACGTACTCGCTAATCACCATAAATCCGGGGAGACAGGCCATGGGCTATGTAATACCCGTTAAGCCAATGAACGGTACATACGCGATATGCGGTGATTACCAACTAATCCTTAAGAACTATACAGGACTTCCAATAATAAATGATTTTGAGAAATCCATAACTCAATTAATGACCAACGCCACGAGTTATATAGAGGATGACTCATTAACCATACCAGGTGGTTTATACCAAAGCGCCATTGAGGTAAGCACCAATGAGTTAGCAATACCTCCCGGCATATACGTGGTGACCACGGCAATAAGAGTAATACCCATAACGCCCTACGTGAACTCATCAATACCCCAGGTTATGTCAACACCATTAACAAGCACAGTACTACCGATAAGCGCAGACTCCGTAATGACCTTCGACCTAAGGCTTAACTTCACGGGAACTATTAATAAGGTAGTTATCTATGGAGTATCGTACTCAGAACAACCAGCAACTCTTTCACTCACAATACTCAGGAATGGGCAGGTAATCGTAAGAACCTCCGGTGAAGCCCCATCAATAACGCAGGGAATGAAGCCATACCCAATCAGCTTTAACATAAACGCAAACATCACGCCGGGGACTTACGAACTAAGTATATACACGGACCAGCCACTCCTCATCTATGTTAGTACGGGCACGGGAATGAAAATAATAAGCAATAACTCAACACTTAATTATCCCGGTGAGGTTCCCGCGTACTCCATAATATACACAATCACCAAAGCCGTACCTGTGAAATTCACGTGGTTAAGGGTTTCATTAAGCGCCATTAATCAAGTAACCATGATGAACATAACAAGTGGTGGTACCTATGAGTTGAGGGACGTAATTACCGTAACTCATTGGGTCAACTCATCAATAAGCCTCTTAATAATCGTGAATGAGCCGGTACTACTCACGAACATAACCATAGGCCCAATATCAATAAAGCCCCTAGAGCCAACACACTGCCCAGCACCAATGATCATTAAGGCGCTCGAGGATCCAGGCAGATCATTATTGATAAGCCTAGCCGCATTACCCATAGCAGCGGCGCTACCATTAATGCCAGACCTAAGGCTTAGACGGAGGATGAGGAAGGCATTACTCATCCTTGGAGTGACCCTAATGCTGCTATTCTACGTAGTGTGGGCCCTGGGCTTCA
>NZ_JBMFVA010000047.1:0-2763 GCF_049966235.1 Vulcanisaeta sp. | reverse complement strand
GACTGAGGATGCTGCCCCATTGCTTGGAACCCAAGACTTAAGAATGAGGCTTATTAACATCCCCTCAGAGAGATAGAAGGTTTCACCGGGCACAACCCTTAGGCTATTGGGATTATGAACGGTAACCATGCTGAAGTAACCATTAGGAGGCACACCAATGTATGCCTGGGGGCCGGTGGAGAATTGCGGCTTAGACTGAGTCTTAGCGACATTAATAAGCACCTCAGCGAACCCCTCACTGCTTGGTGGCTTAGTAAGCATATATGACGCATCAAGGTCAATCCACTGAATAACCAAATCATTCAAAACCTGAAAATAAGCATCAGCACCATTATTATGAAGATCAACAACCTCCCAACCAAAACCAGCAGTACCGGAAACAGTAGGCATATTTAACCTACTAGCCATAGTAGGCTTAGAGCCACAGGCAATTAAACAATACTACCACAAAGCAGACTAAACATGTTTAAAGTATAATGACCTTTACTATATAATATCTAAATGTAATTTATTGAACAGGTTAGCAACGGTATATTGAAGCAATGAATTTAACTTGGAAAGTAAACAATTAACTATGTCGAGTAAAATTAAACCATGCGTAATACTCCTAGCAGTAGCAGTGATATCAATAGTAGCAAGCATAAGCATAGCATATGCGCAGCAAAGTCACCAAGTTAAAATTATTGTACCTACACCAGCCTATTTTGAGTATGTTCCTGGTACACCTGTTTGGAATAATTATGCACCAGGTAACTTGCTATGGTGGACTACCAGTTATGAACCATTTGCGTGGTATAATACGTTCACTGGTCAATTCTGGCCTGTTTTAGCTAGAAACTGGACTATTAAGACTCTTCCAAATGGCAGTGCCATATTAACGGTTTACCTTAAACCCGGCTTCTACTGGTATAATGGATCAGCAACAATACCATTCACGGCATGGGATGCTTACGCATACTTCTACATTGGTATTAAGGCCTTCTACTGGTATTACCCATTTATAAATAACACTTATGCTGATGAGGATGTAAGAGTACTGGATAATTACACCATTCAATTCCTAATTCAGAAATACTCACCTACAATAGTCTATGGAATTCTAACGAATCCAATATACAATACCCCGTGGGTGATTTGGAAACCTATTGTTGAGGAATTACAGACCATGAACGTTACTCAAGCGTCAATATTTGGCCAGAATAACATAACTAAGCTAGTCGTACCCTACTATGGGTTAGGACCCTACTACATGACATCAATGACCACATCCCTAGTAATGACCATTAATGTAGAGCCCACCAACTTGCTTACTGCCTGGTATAATGCATATCCACTTGGGACATGGAATTACTATCCATCTATTGAAAATTGGTTTACTACCACTCCATGGTTAACGCTGATGAAAGGCAATAAGGCTAATTGGATATGGATGTCAGCATCCTCTGCCATGGCTACTGTAATAAATAGTACACCAGGATGGTCTATGTATTATTTACCAACCTTCTGGATCTATGGAATACTCGTTAACCCATACTATTATCCATGGAATATTCCTGAGGTTAGGCGTGCAGTCTTCTGTTACGCGGTCAATAGAACTGCAGCACTCGTATCATATAATCCCATAGGCATTACTGATGATTACTTAGCACCAGTATCATCAGTAATGATTGATACGTTCCCACAGGAAATCAAAAGTATATTGTTTAAATGTTACTATAATCCAGCCAAGGCAGCTCAAATACTTAAGAGCCTAGGCTTCTACCAGAAGAATGGACAGTGGTATGCACCTAACGGTACCTTATTAACGTTAGGTAATGTATATGGTCCATCAGGAATAACTAATTGGATTCAGATGGCCACAGTAGCAATTACAGATCTAGGAAAGTTCGGCATACCAGGTCAATTAATAGCTCAAGATCCAGGAGTATTCTATGGCACAACTTATCCAGGTCTTGATTGGGAATCATCAATCGTCTGGGGGGCCTATTACCACGGATACTACGGTGCATGGACTTGGTTCGGAGGCACATACTGGTTAGGGCAGTTTACTCAAGCAGGTAGGAATAATTCAATACCATGGACCTTCGCGTTTCCCATAGTTAATAATAATGAGGTGACAGGTTGGTATTGTAAACCAGTAACTATGGCGAACTTACCGATACCTAATGGCACTATAGTCACGTGCATTAACAGTACTCTTGGTTACATAAACCTTACCAACTGGATCTACGCCTTTGATGCTGTCGCACCAGGTTCAAGTGACTATACAGAGTTAATTAAAGTATTGTTCTCTTGGTATGAATATTGGGCTCCCGTAATGTTTATTGCAACAAACTGGGAATCAACAGAATACCAGACCTCTATTGTTGACGTTAATTGGTTATTCAAGTGCACATACGGTACAATATTCTTTGACAGCATATTTAGAATGTTTGAGAACCCTGGTGTACCCTGGGCTGGCATACCAACATACCTAATACTAGAAGGCGCTTATGCTCCTCCTGGTGTTGTTCCTCCTTTGGCTGAGGCTATTGCTAATGGTTCATTGTGGACTAATCCATTGTTGAGTCAGTTTGCCGCATTCCTAGGAATGCCAAATCCTGACGCTTCCATTCAACAGTGTGTTGCTTCATACTTCCATATTCCGTATACTCCAGTGACATCAACTACTTCAACTAGTACTACTACCACTACTTCAACGACCACGACTAGCACTACTACAACCACATCATCAACAACCACGACTACATCAACCACAACGAC
>NZ_JBMFVA010000046.1:0-3010 GCF_049966235.1 Vulcanisaeta sp. | reverse complement strand
ATCTTGTTTGTTTTTTAAGTCTTTACCCTGAGTTGGGTTTGTGGGGCTGTGTGTCGGTGCTTCAACGGCGTGTTTATTTTGGGTCTTTCCTGTTGGTTTTATCGTATTTTGTCATTTCATAGAGCCTTTCGGATACTCTCTTCGTAATCTTTCTGTCCCAGTATTGTAATATTAATCCTGCTCTTAGTCTTTTAAGAGAAGAGGATGGTGTATATATGGTACTACTTCTTTGATGAGCTTAATTACGCTTTTTCCATAGAGATATAACCTCCATACAGATATGTTTGAGGCACCCCGGCGCTATACCTCAGGGGTTCATTACTCACCGCCTCTTATCTTAACAGCGTAGGTACTTAAGGCTACCATGAGAGAAAGCGACAAAAGAGGACCAAGGCGGACTCAATCCTGCTCGGATCACTTTTTAAGAACAGGCGAAGTAAAAAAAGTCCAGTGAATTAAGTAAAACTGATGGTTATGGGATCAAGAACAAAATGGCTAATGGTGGCCGCGTTGATAATTGTTGCTGCCGTGGTTGCTTCTCTATTTATTAGGTTCTTCCTTGTGCCTAGGTCACCTCCCGCATTTCCTCTTCCTAACGTCGTTGATTATGGACTCCTCTACTGCAATGATGATGTCATCATACCCGGCAATACTATGATTATTCTCTACCTTCATCCGCACGGTTCAGTGGAGGTTAATAACGTTGTGATCTACGTATCATTCCCAATAGGCATAATTAATGAGACTCTATCGGCATTATCAAGGCTAACAAGCTCGGAGGGTTCGATGATCATCGGCGTCTACGTGAATGGTAGGTTAGTAGCCTTTAATAACAAGTCCGAGCCAGTCATGTCCCTAATTAACACGGTCAATCACCCATACTTCCATGGTAATGAGACCATGAACTTCTGGCAGTTCGTGAAGGTCGAGAACGCAACCAGCATAGATACAACATTCGGTGTTGGCTTCTCAACAATTAATGTAACGCCTAGCGACACAATCGCCGTTGTCATATACTCGGCAGTCCCCTACGCACTACCATCATGCGTCGTGAACAGCGAGGTCGAGGAGGTTAAGTTAATGGTTGAGAATAATTGGATAGGGCTCCTCCCACTGAGATCTAACGGGACGCCTACTGCGGAGCAACTCTATGAGGAGGGTAGGTACATCACGGAGGAGCCGACCATCTACATAGTCAACGTCTCAAAACCAATACAGGGGCTACCACAAACCTTACCAACAAACGCAAAGCCGTACGTCACCGGCATAGCACCATCATACGCAATAGGACAAGCACTACCACCAACAATGAAGGTGGGTGGTGGGTGATAGGTATGGTTGTGAAAAAACTAAGGGTGGCCTTGCTAATCACACTAGTGTTCTTAACCGTGTTAGCGATTACGCTTACTAAAGTAGCCACAGCGCAAAACTCCTGCTCGACACCAATTGGTAACTGTAACTACGAGGTAACGACAAACGGGATAACGCCAAGTTACGTTGCGGCTTATGCATACATAACCAATACAATGACTGTACAATCATATAATGGTTTATGGATGGTATTGTTGCTTTATAACCCTGATTATAGCATGGTGTGTTATAATCCAGTTGTCGGTAGTACGGGTTATTGGGTTCAAGGGGTTATATTCTATGGCTTAGTAAGCGGTTATCCAGGGGGACCAGGTAGTACGGGAAACCTATACTTATCGGCATGGATAGTTTCATGTCTTACCGAGCAATTAGTATGGAATAACACGCCTTCTGATTTTAGCCAGCCTACGGCAACAAACGTACCATGGCCCCTCGTTTCTGGCGCTCATTGGTATATTATTTATTATGTTGGTAGTAATGGCTTGATTAGCCAAATTTACGAAGAAGTATACGTACCAACTAATGGAAAATTCTACACGCTCTTCATAAATATCCAATCTCAATACACGAATCGTTGGTATAGGTCCAATGTAAATTGGGGTGGAGGAGCTAATGGAGGTTCTGTGACCTTCAACTCTGGTGGTTCTGGCCAAATCTACTACTGCTCCAATGTGAATCTTTACCAAGGTTCGCTTGCTCAAAACGCTGGTGAGAGTTCTAATGTTGCCTATACGCAGATGTATGATCAGGGCACGACGTGCAGTATGTACCAGGACTTCCAGACGTAGTGATGTAGTCTTGCTGAGGCTTTCTTTAAAATCGCCTTCCCTTTTCCCTACCCCTCGTCCTCACCTTTCCCCTCGCCATTTACACATTGGTTCTACCCCACATGAACATTAAATGCTGTGCCGCGTTTCGAAATAAATCACTTGAATAGGCATAAACCGTAAAACCCACCCAACCCACTTTTTATGAATAGGCGGAGTTAAAAGGGGTTCTGTAGATTAGTGATTCTTGATGGGTGTGAGAATCACCTCACGTGGGTGGTTGTTTGTGGCTTTGGTAGTGGTTCTTGGTGTACTATCCCTACTGTTTTTGATTAGTGTTAGGGCGTTAGGTATGGTTCATTTTAACCCTTCTAATTCTCCTTAATTATGCAGCCTCTATAAGGTTCTTCAGAGACTTGGGTGCTAAGGTCATTATTGTCGGCCCCACCAGTCTATATGGAAGTATTTACTCAAGGGCCTTACAACTTAATCTTAGCTCAAACATTGTATATTTGGGCAGTAACCTAAGTGATGCCTTGAGGTTGCTGAGGGATTACCCTGGCTCAATTTTAGTAATTGATTTAAGTTATGTTAAGCCCGACTGTAGCTTATTGGGTTATTACCTTGGTTATGGCGCCATAGCGCTCTATAACGCCTCTGTACATACGCTCCAATCATGCATCATAGAAGCACTGCTTCAGTACTACCGCATAACCCATAGTAATTCCTATGCTGAGTCCTTGATCTTGATTCCGTACTACAGAGTTGGTCATGGTGTTGTCTGCGTCGATAATCAATCTCATTAGGTTGCTTGTGGCAATACCGTTCATACTCATGTGCGTTGCTCTTTATAGGCTTGGTAATGATTTCAA
>NZ_JBMFVA010000045.1:0-3043 GCF_049966235.1 Vulcanisaeta sp. | reverse complement strand
AACAACCTCAGCAACCTCAGGCACGGCGGCTGTTAGTTCTATGACAATATACATAGCACCAACAGCAAGCCCCAACAACCCAACATGCACGATAGTACTAACGTACTCAACCACATCGAGCAGTACATCGAGCAATTGGTCGTGGACTGTTAATAGAGTACAATCAACAGGCACATGCAGCCTAGGCTCCGGCACGTACTACATACACTTGTATGTATCACCAAACCTGCCAGTGACTAGCTCGTCTACAGAGTCAATAACTGTGAACTTCGGCTATAACGTAGTGTCCAACACGGCAGTTCCTGTTCCATAGGTGGTTAATTTGTGGCTTTAAATACTCCCTTCAAAATCACGATTCTTATCTCCATCCTAATCCTCATCCTTTCCCTAGTCTTGATATGGGGCACGGCTAAATTAGCCCCAAGCCTAATCCATTACAATGTATTGAGTAATGATCCATATATAAAGGTGGAATCCCTAAACGTGACTTCCAATGGCGTAGTTATAAGGCTGGTCGTAATAAATAATGGTAACCTAACCTTTAAGCCCGCTGGTGGTTGGGTTGAGGTTGTTGACACTGGGCAGTATGGTAACATAACTTTCATTAATGGCTATTTAGTTGTTGAGTTACCCCTGACGCCACAGTGGGTTGGCCTTAATAGTGTTGGTGTTAAGGGTTTGGTCAGGGGTTATCTTAATGGTAGCCCTGCCTACATAGCCTTCTTCGATGTCGTGCCTGTCCATGTGGTGAACAAGGTTTACATAGTTGGGTTTAACTACAGTAATTGTGTAATTACGATAGAGCTGGGCGTCAATACGGTGATTCCCGTAATAATAGACTCTGTAAGTAACATGAGCTTGTTCACGCACACAAGCCCGGGTTATTACCTGTTTAATATTATTGGTTCCAGGGCTATCAACACCTACGTACCTGCCGGGAATCACATCATTAATATTGTAATGCCCATTAAACCGGGCAATAATACCTATGTATACGCATGTAGCCTCAGCGAAATGCCCAGCAGTGGTTATGTACTTTACATGCCCATAGAGATCACGTATATATATCCGGGCGAGAACATCACTGTTAATCAATTAATGGTGAAGGTTGTTCAGTCGGGTGGTTAGTATGAGGCTTGAAGCCCTAATACAGTTGTTACTTGCCGTAGCCTTTGTAATCGCGTGGTTCCTGATGCCGACCTACGGAGTCTATGGTGGGAATTATTCCCTAGCCTTAATGCCCTGGGGCTATTTGGTTAGTTTCTTCGGTATGAGTTATGTCGTTACACCACCGACTGTGTTCGCCGTGTGGCTATTCGCGTTAGATGCTGGTTTGATACCGATTATTTGGCGTAGGACTAGGTACCCGCTCTACCTCTCGGCCTTCTTCGCAGTACTCTCCCTAATGATGCTGTTGGACACCATATTATTTCAGCAGAGGTACCTGCAGGTCAAGGGCTACGCAATATCACCAACCCCAAACGGATACCTATATGTATATTTACCTCATACATCAGTGCTTGGTCTGCCCGCATACATACTCCTAGCCCTAGCTATACTATCAGTACTTAACATGGTCACTGGGGCTAGGTGGCTTGATGTTGATGTGAAGCTAATCATTAGGCGTAAATATGTAGTGCAACATAATGCACTAGATACGGTCGAACTTATGCTCAGGAGGGTTAACATTAAGTATGTTAAATCTGGTAACGAGATTAGGGTAGGTAATGTCGCATTAACTATGGATGGAAACAATTTGGTAATTCATAAAGACTCGAGCGTAAAAGTTGTCAACATTGAAGATGCAATTATAGAGTTAATCAGGGCTGGATTAAGCCAGGTAATTACTGAGGGGTTGATTGACTATGAGGGTGAGTAATGCAATACCCATAGTACTTGCGGTACTGATATTACTGTGCATGCCCATCATGGCCGACGTGATATTTAGGTATAACGGGATAATTAATGTCAAGCCAGCCCGCTCACCAATAACCGTAATAAGTGGGTCATGCCCATGCGGATGCTCAACCTGGAACCCAACATATGCAGGTTTCGCATCAACAATAACGGCATATACGATGAGCACCACGGGCGGCTATGTATTAACAACACCCCTAGTCACTCTAAATGCCAGTAATGCGGGCACGATAACAATGACCCTCAGCACAAACACTATCGTAGTTAGCGACTACATAAACGGTACCCGAATATACCCTGGCCAGGGAAGCATAAGCCTTAATGCTGGGCAAAACTTACTCATTCAAAAACTCACGCTAGCCTCCCCGGTAACGAGCACAATAACTCTGAATGGGCAGTATAACTATCAACCAACCACTGGCATCACCTTCTACTACTCGTTTACAGAGACCATAAACCCACCCACGGCTAACGTAATGAACTTACTCAATGGACAACAAAGTTGGTATGTATCACATATATATCAGGGCGATTTACGGGGCAATCCATCTTCACTATGGCCTGTGTACTATGGTCCAATAACCTCAAGCAGTAATTACTGGTACTACATATCAACGGGTATAAATCAGCCAGTACTTAATATGGTGTCATCGGCGTATTCCTGGTCTTCGGGAGCCATGTTTTGGCAGGAGAGCTACAGCGGTGGTTCAGTAACGATAACCGTGGTAGGTGTTTACTCGAATAATGGAACGCCACCATACTCACCCGCCTACCCCTATGTCGGTGACGGCTACATAATATACCTCTTCCTTAAACCGCAATGGAGCATAAGTGCTAGGTATAACTATTCAATACCCTATGTCGCGTCTCCGTATACTGGGATTATTACTGGGATTATACTAAGTCCGGTCCAGGGAGATGTAATGATGCCGCAGAGTTCCTCAGAGTATATAATAGTTGAATGGAACCCATTATGGCAATACGCCTATGCAACTGGTGGAGCACCTGGCCAGTGGGATGTATGGCTGGTGGTTAATAGAAATGGGCAGAAGCCTGTAGTTAACCCATATCCGTCACCAAACCTGGGTAGTCCGTATTATGGGTGGGACGGGATCGGCACAGGCGC
>NZ_JBMFVA010000044.1:0-3051 GCF_049966235.1 Vulcanisaeta sp. | reverse complement strand
GCTGTGCTTGTTGATGTAACAGTAGTAGTGGCTGTAGTCACAGCAGTAGTCGTGGTTGTCGTCGTGGTTGTTGTGGTTGAAGTAGTCGTTGTAGTACTAGTTGATGGAGTTGTAGTACTCGTAGTGGTGCTTGTTGAAGTACTAGTCGTAGTCGAAGTGGTAGTAGTGGTTGTCACTGGGGTGTACGGTATATGGAAGTATGAGGCAACACACTGCTGAACGGAAGCATCAGGAGCAGGTAAACCAATGAAGGCCGCGAACTGAGGTGTCCTGCTCCAAAGCGAACCATTAGCAATAGCTTGAGCCAAAGGAGGAACAACACCAGGAGGAGCGAAGGAACCAAACAATATTGGTGAAAAGCCGTGTAACCCATCTATTACACTACCGCCATTTAGCAGTACTTGCTGTGTTGTTACTGGTAAGCAGTTCAGTATCCAATTGACATCAGCCAGGCCTTGCTTAAACTCCATTACTGCGGATAATGATGCGCCAATAGGCAATACGGGTAAATAATATTCCCACCAAGCGAACAATACTTTAGTCAATAATGTCCACTCTGGCGTACCTGGTCCACTGTACCTAGTACCGTGAAGCGTCCAGTTGAAGGGGCTGAAGTAACCGAATGTACTGTTAACGCATACTACATCTTCATAATTAAATAGGGTTACTGGCGTACAAGTACCGTTAGGCCACTGGAAAGGCCACCAGCCATATGGGCTTGTCCACCAGTTGGGAACCATGTTTATCTGAGGTATAACCCACCATGGCCACATGTAGAAGTGCCATGTACCATAGTAGCCAGTCATCGGTGCCGCAACAAACATTGATGCAGCAGTCCATTGACCATTCCAGAAGTATGAACCCCAGAAGGTTGCCCCATCAATTGATATTATATGTGTTGGAATACCAAATAGGGTTAATTCATTTGCCACAACGGTGAGTATTGTTATCCAGTCCTGCGCATAATTGGGAACCACTATGTCTAAGGTTAATGGCGTACCATTTGGTAGGTACCACTGATTACCCTTCTTATATAGACCAACTGATTGAAGTAGTTGAGCAGCCTTATTCCAATCTACCGTATAGTTATAAACCACACTTAATACGGATTTTGGATAAGTGTACAATGTGTACGGTGGTGTTGGAACACCATTCCACTGAGGGACATATAATGGGGCCCATGCTAGCACTGCCTCAGTCCTATTAATTACATACGCTAAGGCTTGCCTAACTTGAGTCATGTTCCATGGGTAAATTAACGGATTAATTGATATTCCGAAGTCATTGTAACCTGGCGATAAGAATACGAAGAAGCCGGCTGACTTAAGCGCAGTAATCTGCTGTGGTGATAATGCCATGCCAGCATAGTTTGTTGAACCTGATTCAAGTGATGCTATCGCTTGTGATGATCCACCAACATAGTAAACTACTATGGATGGGTTATAGTAATTCCATGTAGCGTAGGGGAATATTTGACTCCACTCACTCAATAGGTTACTTGGTTCAAGGGATGTCTGAATATACGTAGAGCTTATGTATGTTAAGTACCAGGGTGAAATACCCCAGTAGGGTAACTTCATTCTGGTTAAATTATTTTGAATAAATGTTGCCCTTTGGCTTGAATTCATTGCAAGTAATTCATCAAGGATTGGTTTCCAAACTGGGTAAGGTGTCTCAACTGCATTAGCTTGATTAAGTATATATATCTCCATTGTTGGACCCCATGTAGACATGTTAGTCAATTCTAATGTATAATTATTAATAACTCTAACCTGCCTAAGTAAAACACCAATATCGCTATTGTTCAAGGCTGGCCAATATTGACCTGACGTTAAAACCTCAAGAATAATATTGGCCCAGACATCCCATGCTGTGAAGGGTATTGTGGCCGTTCCATTAAACCAGTAGAGCCCCTTCCTTAAGTATATTATAAAAGTATTATTCTGAGGAATATATGTCCAATTCTCCGCTAAAACTGGGTAGAATTGCCCATTTAAGTCATTATACATGGCTAATGATTCATATACATCAACGGTCTGACCCCAATACTTATTCATACTGCCTTGGCTGGCTACTGGATTCCAAAGCGGCAGGTTTGGGGAATAGAGTAATGTTGATGGGTTAGCTATTACTATTTGCTGTTGTGATGCTGGTTTAACAATAAGCATGCTCAAACTTACTGCAGCTATTGTTATCACCGCTATTGTAAGTAGCGCCATTGACTTTACTTTACTTGAAAATTGGAGTTCCATAATTAGCAGCGCTGATACGTATTAATAAGTTTTATTCGAACAGGTTAGATAACTTATCTTGTGGTGTTTAAATTGCTCCTTTGCGTCATGGCCAATTTAACTTCAATTTCCCTGCGTAACCTTGGATCGAACACGTTACCTAATGCATTAGCGAACATTACGAAACCCATTAATACTATTATGGATACTACCGTTATTATTACTGCTGGTATTGTTCCCGTAGCGGTGAATATTGCTGCTTCCTGGTAGAACGCGTTACCTAGTATTGCTCCCCAGTTTATGTTAGTGTATGGTACTATGCCTAGGAATGCTAGGCCCATTGCACCGTAAAATCCGCCGTTAATGCTCAGCATTATGTTTATAGCTATCCAAGGCATTAGAGCTGGCATTATGTCGTTTGCTATTATTGATAGTGAGTTTAGGCCAAGTAGCCTAGAAGCCTCAACGTAATCCCTATTCTTAGCGCTCAATGCAGCAGCCCTAACAGCCCTAGCTAAGCCAGCCCAGCTAAGAACTCCCAGGATTACACCAAGCACTATAGGACTACTTGATCTAAATATTATGGCTAGTATTAGCCACAGGGCAAAGGATGGTATTGTGAGAAGCATGTTGAATATGAAATTTAAGACCTTATCAACCCAACCACCTAGGTAACCGGCTAGTAGGCCTAGGAAGGTGCCCAGGCCAACTGTTAGTATTGCTGATATTACTCCAATGATTAGGAAGTACCTTAGTCCCCATATTATGTCCAGTAATAATGGTGCACCAGTGTAGTCGGCTCCCAGTATGTACCATAGTG
>NZ_JBMFVA010000043.1:0-3390 GCF_049966235.1 Vulcanisaeta sp. | reverse complement strand
CCTCAGGAATAATGCGATGATTAGGTGGAACTATAATGATACGAATCCAAGCGACGGTTATGGCCTGGATCCGATATTCAACGTTGTGGCTAGGAACTGGAAGCCGTCGAATACAGTAACAAGTACATCTGGCGTCTCGTATTATTCCTACGTCATGGTTCGTGAGGTAAACGATATAGACCTGCCCTCGGTAGCGATACCATTGCTTGCTAAGGTCCCTGTGAGCCCATACATAGCGGCCTCCGTTGGCTTGTCATCGCAGTCGCAGTACTTATCCGCGACGGATGTGTCTATACTACTTAAGAATCAGGGAGCGGGCACTATTTATGCTAATTACTATTATACGCCGGTTAAGTATCAGTGGGGTTCGGGTAGTTATTACATACCTGCGACGTACATATACGTGTCGGTAAGTTAGGCGGTTCGTGATGAGATTCTTACTTAAAAGTTTGGTGCTGGTTTCTTATTGCTTTACTCTTATCGATTAAGGTTGGTCATTGTGTTGTGGCGTAATGTTTATATTCAGGAATAGAAAGGTAAAAAGTTGAGGTGGTATGAGGATTGGCGTTTTAATGGTCGTTGCGTTATTTGTTTTTATGGCGTTAGGGTATATTGGCATGGTCGCTCACGCTAAGACCATATATGTCCCTAACGATTATGGCTCCATCCAGGAGGCGATAAATGCTGCTGAGCCTGGGGATACCATTGTAGTTAGGGCCGGGGTTTATGTTGAGAGTGTTGTTGTGAATAAGAGTGGTTTAGTTATCATCTCTGAGGGTGGCGTAGTTGTTAGGTCTAGTGGTGCTGATACCGTATTTAATGTGATGGCTAGTAACGTGTCTATAGTGGGTTTTACGATAGTGGGTGGTTGGGATGGTATTTGGTTACATCCTCAGGCTGATCGATGTGTCATTGTTAATAATACCGTGGTTGGTAATTATCATGGTGTGGTTGTGCAATCATCGTACAATGTTATACGTGGTAATACCATATCGAATAATGTCTTTATGGGGATAGATATTGTTGGTTCGAGGGGTAATTTGGTGGTTGGGAATAGGCTTGTTAATAATAGTGATGGTATTTCTATTCTATCTGACTCGATTAATAATACGATATTGGGGAATGAGTTTGTTAATAATACGTACGGGCTATTCCTAGGCTCCTATGCTAGGGGTAATGCCATTGTTAACAATAGCTTTACTAACGATGGATTAGCGGCGTTAGGTCCTGGCAATTATATACGTGGTAATGTGGTTAATGGAAAGCCCCTAATTTACCTTGAGGGTGTTGCTAACGTGGTTGTGCATTATGGTGGGCAGGTTATTATTATCAACTCTAGGAATGTGGCTGTTACGGGGCTTAATGTTAGTAATGTTGTTGTCGGTGTGTTGGCCATTAATGTGACGGGCTTGAGGGTAATGAATAACACGATAGTTAATGCTAGGTATGGTATGGAATTAATTAATTCAAGTTATGTAACGGTTGCGAATAATAGGATAATCGCAGGATCCCTTAGGAAGGGCATTGTCGGTGTTGATGGGGCCGGGCTAAGTCATTGCTCGATAATTGGAAACGATGTTCGGTCGTACGAGTCTGGGGTTTACCTTGATTGGGTTAATAAATGCGTCATAGGGTATAATCGTCTTGTTAGTGATGGGAATGGAATTGAGGTATATGATTCCAGGGATAACGTAATAATAGCCAATGAGGTACTCAATAGTAGCTTATTTTACGGTATTGCCATAGGTGAGTCCACATTGAACACGGTGGTTTATAACAAGGTCGTAGGTACTGAGTACGTATGTGGTATCGAGCTGCTCGATTCGTACAATAACACGCTTTACCTCAATAGCATCATCGGCACCGAGCAAAGTGTTTGCGTTGACTGGTTATATCTGAGTGGTGAGGGTCTCACAAACACTTGGCATTCACCCAACGAGATTGAGTATGTGTACGGCGGTAAGGTTCACACGGGTTTCCTCGGTAATTACTGGGGTGATCATGGCGTTGATAAGGATGGTGATGGTGTGGCGGATAGCCCTTACGTGGTCGATGAGAACAATGTGGATTATTACCCATTGGTGGCTCCGGCATGGTACTATGGCGTTATGGTGGAACCTGGAACTTACTATACGGAGACGGCGGTTCTTAAGGCTAATGAGATGCATGTTTTCATTACACCACCGTCTGTGCTTAAGCAATTTGGCGTAAGCTCCATCAAAGTTACTGCAGTTAATGATATGCAGGTGAATATTATCTTGGAACGTGTCCGTGAGGATAACGTATTGGGTAATGCAGACTTTGTGCTATCCTCGGTCAAGATCACAATAATTAATTCGAGCAATATCGCCGATATTTCGGTGGTATTCGCCATAAGCAAGTTGATCAATCCGGCGAGTATCGTCATTGTGATGAGGACGAGTAACGGGATTTCATACCTAACCCATACAATGATTTATCAGGACAGCAATTACTACTACCTGGAAACCCATCTGCCTAGTTCCGGCTTCGTCTATGTAATTATTAAGCCAATACCCAAGTTTCACATGACGTTTAGGCATATGAGGATTACGGTCATAATTTAAGATGACCTCGAGGGTATTGATGAGAATAACTCACGTAAATCGTGCAATTTTAGCCTATTCTTTATGATCATTACTTAACGGATGGCAATCGCCTGATCCATACATGGCTCTTGGTACTGTAATACTTACTATCGTGCCTACGGTCACAGCCAAAGCGGCGCAAATGAGGTAGCCGTTGATTAGGACTGGAAATGGCGTCAGCACGTAGAGATAGTTCTCATGTTGCATGATCGTGGATTGAATTACTAATATTGGTTCTACATGTGTTATGATTATTACAGAATTGTTGCTGGGTACAGCAGCCACTAGGCCATATATTACCAGCGATTGCGGATTCGCCTTGTCGACTGGCATCTCAATAATCGTTATGTTGATGGGATATCCATATACGTTGATCGTTTTTGTGAAACATGCCAGTTACTGCGGTATTGCTGCTTAGGCTTATCTCGTTTTGGTAGTAGATTATGTATAGTATTGAGAATAGGTCGGTTAGGCAGGCTACGCCATCATTAATACGGATGCAAAAGGATTACTTAAATGCCCTCAATTGGTTAAGCGTGGATCCGTAATTGTGAAGTTAGGTTTAAAATGCTTTGTGTATAGGTGTTGGTCGGTATGGCGATTAGGGAGGGTGATATCATTGTTGTTACTTCGCCCTACATACCTGGTTATAGGGTTGTCAAGGTACTTGGTGTTGCCTTGGGTATTACCGTCAGGTCTAGGGGTATTGGCGGTAGGTTTCTTGCTGGTTTGAGGGCTTTGGCTGGTGGTGAGATTAAGGAGTTCACCGAGTTGGCTGAGCAGG
>NZ_JBMFVA010000042.1:0-3747 GCF_049966235.1 Vulcanisaeta sp. | reverse complement strand
CTAGCAGCACGCAATTTTGGAAATTCACGATTTTTGATCTAAGTAATGGGCGTATAATGAGAGTTTACCCACCAACAGAAGTGAACACTACGGGTATATCCATAGCTTGGCCTCAAATGAAAGTTAATTGTATAGACAGGGCATTAAACATAGTGTATACGTGCATAAATAGAAGCAGTATTGTTAATAATTATGTCCCTGGAATATGCCTGCTTAGGGTTAATGAGAGCAATGGAGTAACTCTGAATTATGGCTTCTTCAGTTCAATCTACAGTAATAAGAGTACTATACACATGCTTTACATTAATTTCCCTAGTCTAATGCTCAACATCGTGAATAATAGTGTTTACGTAATATCAATGGGGTCTTCTTTAACCTGGTACTTAGTAAAATTAAGTATTAATGAAAATGGGTCACTTAAACTTAATTGGGAAGTACCAGTGGTGCAGTACGTGGATCTTTCATGGGTGTTTGGAAGAATCTCACCTATGTTAGCTACAGTTAATAACTACGTAACCTTACTTTACAGCGGATATAACAATAGTAATGTGCTGTTGCTTATTAATGATTATAATGGATCAGTAATATACCGTGAAAACTAACTAACATGGAAAGTGAAGGTATTTACTACTCCACTGTCGTGGATAGCGTACTTATAAATCCTTGCTACGACTCATCCTTATGTGGCATAGATCTATTAAGTGGTAGGCTAAAAGTTGGTTTCCTAATCAATAACCTAAGCGGCATAGTGTATAACGTGGATAATTATGGTGTAGTGCTTAGCCAAAGTAATTATGGTATCACTGTAACAGTAATAAATAATGATGGAGTGATTATCAGGAGGATAGTAATACCAGCAAACTTATATGTTGAGCTAGGTGAGTATTGTTCAAGCCTTAATCCTATGGATAAAGGCATAACGGTGCTCGTAGTGTATCCATGTGGTGTATCTTATGGTGTTTATGGGTATAAGGAGTTGGTAGCAATCATGAACATAACAAGCGGTTTCGTGATTCATGAATTCACTAGGCCATTGAAGCTACCTATAATAAACACACCAAGCCCAGACTCCATACTACCATACATAACGCCGGTGTTCTTGGTGAATGATAAGTACTTCCTCTACTTCTTTGATAACTCACTATACATAAGCAGTGAATCGCAGTTAATTAATGACTCTTGGTATTACATTCTCTTTGACAATGCATATACAATGATCATACTGTGGGTTATCACTATTATAACTACGATAACTATGATAATTACATATAGGAGGAAGCATCTAAGCAATCTTAATATATGATACTGAGTCAGGATTATTTAAGATTGAGAACTATTAAGATAATTTGAATATAGCGCCTCTACCGTTAAGGTATGCCCCTTACATTATCATGACCGTTCATTCTATGAGTGGGGTAATATTTAAATACTGGTAATTTTTTAATTACACAATGGACAAGCATGGTGGAGGTGAACTCCCTAGAGGAGCTGGCGAGGATAATGGATGCCCTAGGTCATCCAATGAGGTTAAGGATAATAGCATTACTGAGAATGAATGGTCAACTTTACTTGGCAGACATAGCGAAGAGGCTTGGTGTAAGCAGGGCATTAGCAAAAGTACACTTAAACAAGCTGCAGAAAGCCGGCCTAGTAACCTCAAGGGTGGAGTTAGTGCCTGGGGAAGCGAGAGCTTTGAGGTATTACCAATTAGTGGACTTCAAGGTAACCGTGTACCCAGACTACATAGTGAAATTAATGGGTGGCAGCCGTGAGCAGTAACTTAAGCGAGAGGGGTCTAATAATAGTGACAGCCATAGTGTGGGCAGCCTTAGCTGCAGTTGGAACCTTAATAGTAATATACACCGGCATCGATGGCGTAGTATTCGACTTCGTTGTCTTTATAATCGCGATAAGTGTATGGGCGAGGGTTATTAAGCTCATGGCTTGGGAGAGGGTTGAAGCCGGTGGCAATTTAGAGAAGCAGCTAAGAGAGTTAAGTAGCAAGATTAGTGAATTGAACGCTAAGATTGATGAGCTTAAGAAGGCTATTGAGGAGTGAGAACATGGATTTGGTTGTGAAGGCAATAATGGTGATAATAGTAGCCATTGCAGTGGCATATCTACTTATATATGTGGTGCCGAGCATGCTGAGTCACGTCACGTATGGCTCAAATTACTCGGAAACACCTGTAATTGCTATTGAATCCAAGGTGCCGGGTATTGTGCATATTGATGAATATGATGGCCAAAGTATTGAGGTCAACTTGACATTAATCTATACACCACTAATGCCTAAACCAACAGTATACTACACGGTTAGTAGGATTGGTGAAGTAACATACATTAATATCAGCTCAGCAACATGCCCAAGTGGGCAATTCTATCCAGTATACACATGCATAGTAGGTATTAGCATTTACGTGCCATCAAGTACTGCTAGTGTTTCGTTTAAAGATTCAGCATCAGCCATTAATCTAAATATTGATGGTTTAAGAAACCTTAACCTACATTTATCAGCCTCAGCCATAACTATGAAGATATCGAACGTAAGTAACGCCTCAATAACCATACAATCCTCAGAAGCTAATATCAGTATTAAGGGAATGGGACACTACCACGTAGATTCAACGGCTTCATCACTAAATGTAAGCACGCCAACAAACACATGCCTACTAATAGACGCAACATCAAGCACAGTAAGTTACCCAGGAAATTCAATAGCAGGAACAGGAACAATCAATGTGACGAAGCCAGGCTGCGGAATGGAAGTAATCCTAAATTCAATATCAAGCAGTATTACCATAAACTAGCCTACGCCTTATCTCTACGCTAATTTAGTCTCGTTTACTCAACATAACCCACTAATTCCTAGTTTAGGAAGTGATGTTGAGTTGCATGGTAAATGATAAGTCTTCTCCATATACTGCATCTACACTTGTTAAGACGTCAACTGGTATTGATGTACCGTTATACATCCCTATGAGTATGGTGAGGAATATTACTCGGTATATAGTATTTTTAAATGTGGTATACTTAAGAAGGTAATATGTTAATTTCACGCATAATGGTACTGTTAAGTACCCCCACAGTGTAGGTCTCGTAACTAGTAATGCTTAACCCCCTAGATCTATAGCATTTCCCAGGCGTAGTGAATTTACCTAAATCACATCGTCCACGCAGGCCCACGCCCAATTAAGCATTATTTAACATAGCCTCTAACGATTGCCTCACGCGTAATTGGGTCAGTTATTGTGTACTCCTTATTAGTCTTCGCAATTACTCCAGCTCTCTCTAGGTTTTTAAGTATGTTATTGAGCGTTGTGTCTGGTATTTTGCCTAGCCTAGCCTCCACTATGTTTTTGATAGAGGTCCAGTTGGCTTTACCTAAGGTGGCTACGGCGTTTAGAACAGCCACATACCTGGCTCTAGCTACGCTATATACGTCAAGCATCTTGTTAACCTCGGAGGCAATCAGCCTAGATGCATTATCTATAATGGCTTCTAGGTCTCTCATTCCCCCAGCGTAATTGTAGCCGAAGTAGGTTAACCAACCCACCACACCACCAAGCCTCCTAACGGCCTCGTAGATGATGGCCTCAGGGGGTTCAATACCCACCTGCCTAAAGCCCAGCCTAAGGAACTCGATGGCCTTATCCTCGCTAAGGGGCCTTAACCTAACCTCCCTATAAGCCCTACCGAAAAGCGGTGAGTCAGGCTTGTGGAGACCTAGGAAGTCGTAAAGTAACC
>NZ_JBMFVA010000041.1:0-3790 GCF_049966235.1 Vulcanisaeta sp. | reverse complement strand
GTAGTCACGGCAGTAGTGGTGGTTGTCGTAGTGGTTGTTGAAGTAGTCGTTGTGGTTGATGTAGTGGTTGAGGTTGAAGTAGTAGTGCTAGTTGTGGTCGTTGAAGTAGTGGTAGTAGTACTAGTTGAAGTAGTTGTAGTAGTGGTCACTGGAGTATACGGAATATGGAAGTACGAAGCAACAACCTGCTGAAGCATAGGGTCAGGAGTAGGTATGCCTAGGAATGCGGCGTATTGGGGATACTTAACCCATAGCGAACCATTAGCAATAGCCTCAGCCAATGGTGGTATTAATCCCTTTGGCGCAAAAAGACCCCAGGTATTAACACTAAATGGTTGATTACCATAGCCCCATGGCTGGTACTCTAGGAAAACTGCTAATAGTCCTGGATAATTATCATACACATATGGTAAGAATAGCCAGTTTGGATCCATTATAGAATAGCTGAATTCAAATGGCCAATACTTATCATAAAGCGGTATTATTGGTACGAAATAATGGAACCATGCGAAGATTACACTTAACGCTAGGTCATAGCCTGGTGAACCTGGTGAAACTGAGGTTACGTAGTACTGCCAGTTAGTTAAGTTAATATAGCCCAAAGTTGAGTTGATGCAATTAACTATAGTACCATTAGGTACTGTTGGACTTACTGGAACAATAACTGGTGTACAAGTACCATTAGGCCACTGGAATAGGAATGCGCTATGGTTTGTTCCTGCTGAGATTGCATTACCCTCCTCCCACCATGGCCAATTAGTCCATATCCACATAGTACTGTAGGATGGAGCATTCGCTAACCCATTCATTATACCCTGATACTGGCCATTAGGCAATATGTCAGACCAGAATACTCCAGCGTCAATTGTTAATAATTGTGAATTTACACCAAATGCAGCCAGTTGCTCCACAGCAGCTTGCCCCATAGTGTCCCAATCAGTCCAGCCACTAACATCAGTAACCATCAACTTCAATTGTGTTCCGTTTGGTGTGTACCAGTATCCTCCCTTCTTATAGAAGCCTAGGCTTTGTAGTATTTGAGCCGCCTTAGCTGGATCGTAGGAGCATGGTATGATGAACTGCCTAACACTGGGTGGGAAGGTAACTACAGTCTCTGGGATGACGGGTTCAGGATAATAATCAGGTTTAGCTAAAGATAGGCCCCAAGACGCAGCTACAGCCGTCCTATTTATAGCGTAACATAAGGCTTCCCTAACCTGAGGAATACCGTATGGGTAAACCCATGGATTAATGGCGAAGCCTATAGTATTGTATGCTGGTATAGTTAATGTTGAGTAGCCATTAGTCTTATTAACTATACCTAACTGAGCCTCTGAAAGAACGGCACCTGAATAGTCTATCCTACCAGACATGATGTACTCTAGGGTTTGCGTATTACTAGTAGTGCCTAACTCTACTATTGTTGGATCATAATAATTCCAGTCATTGTATGGAAATACTTGAGCCCATGCATTAAGTAAATTCTGCGGTACTAAAGTGAATTTAAGAGATGATGGGCTAATGTACGTTAGGTAGAATGGGCTGAGTGACCAGTAAGGTGCCATATATGTTGTTATATTATTTTGACCAAAACTGTAGGCCTCAGTAATATTCATTGTTTTTAAATCATTAACAGCCCATTTCCAAACAGGCCACGGTGTATAGACGTATGTTGTTAATACCATTTGCAGGACGTAAGGTGTCCACTTTTGAAATAGGAATTGAATAGTGTTATTGTTGATGACTCTAATATCCTCATCAACAAGTGAATAATTAATCCATGAGGTATAACTCTTAAAGGCCTTAACCTCAATATAGAAGTAAGCATATACATCCCATGCTGTGAATGGTATTGTTGCTGAGCCATTAAACCAATACAAGCCAGGTCTCAGGTGAATAGTTAATAGTGCTGAGCCATTTGGAAATTCTTGTACCGTCCAGTTTTGTGCAAGTATCGGCCAGAAATTCCCTGATATCGCGTTATAGGCGGCTAACGGCATGTAAGTCCATACTGCACCTAGTAGATTACCTGGAGTAAATGGGTTCCATGCAGGGAAACCTGACGTTAATGTGATTACCGGGCCACTACCAACTATCTGAGGCTTACTTTGCGCATAGACCATGTGCGCCATGTAGAGCCCTACCATTGACACCATTATTAGGGCAGCTACTATAGTTCTCCTTATATTGTACATGGTTCTCATAATTCATCTTTATGCCCCTAGTATTTTAAATTTTTTCGCTGTCAAATCATTCTCATAGAAACTTAAAAAACCTGTATAATTATAGTAATTATGGTGAATGCATTAAGACGAAGATACTTAAAAGCATCAATATTGGCAGGTGCCTTAATGGCAGTGGGAAGTGGCGCATATTTCCTGGGTTTTCATGGGTCTAGTAATGCCCAAGAGAAGGAAAGCAGTGAGCAATATCCTACGTCTAAAGCAAGCTACATTATAATGCCTGAAAATGGGGCATATAAGGTATACAATACCTTAATACACTCATCAGAGTATTCCAGTAGTGATGCTGGTTTAGCAATACAGTATGCCGTTGATAAGCTTAGTTCAGGTAATGGTGGTAATGTAGTATTGAAAAGCGGTAAGTACAATGTATCTACTACAGTAATATTAAAGTCTCGCATAAACTTAATTGGTGAAAATGGCGCAACGCTCGCAATTAATACTGGTGGAGACGGCATAGTTATTGCTGAGAATTCTTCATTTGTTGAAGTTAAGGGGATTACAATCTATGGGCAAGGTCCCATCGTACCAGGCGCCTTAATTAGAATACTGAAGCATGCATATAGGGTTACTCTAACTGATATTGAGGCATATAATTACTATAATGGTATAGTCATTGAGGGAGCCTATCCACCTAACGATAATTGGGGAATATTTATATCGAGAGTTCACATATCAAACAGTTACCATGATGGGTTAGCCATATTGGGTTATGGAAATGTGTACTTTATACAAGATACTGTGATAGCTGAATCAGGAAACAACTGCATTACTCTGGAGAACACCGCAGATGGTGTAATGGCATTTGAGAATATACACTGCTTTGATAGTAGCAATTTCAGTGTGCACGCCTATAATACTGATGGTAGGCTCGTCCAACATAAGCGTTTCATTGCGGTTAACTTCGAGGGTTTAAGCCAGCATCCTAAGTCTGTTAGATTCGAGAACTGCATGAATATCGCATTAATAGATTGCGAAACAGCTGGAATGTGGAATAACGGTGTTGAATTCATTAATTGCAATGACTCTAAAGTAATAGGTAATAGGATAATTAATAATAGCTTAGGTATGCCAGGTAATTATGCTGGCGTATACATTGAGAATTCACAAGGAATAATCGTGGCAAATTCTTCAATATATGACACTAATCCTCAACAGTCTAAGATGCAGGGTTATGGAATAATGGAAAGCGGCTCCTCAGACTATAATATATACATGGGTAATATAATGAGGGGAAATGCGGTCTCACCCTATAAAATTATAGGTACTAATGATATTGTAACCAATAATATCACTTAATTCTTGATGAGTAATTAAAGAAATTTTTAACTTTAATTCTCTCTAGTGCTATCATCGTTAAATGATTAATAAAGTATAGCTACTACCTGAACTATATGGCCTGGTTTACCGCTATTTCATTGAACTAAGCATAGGTTTTGCTCAACGTTTATTAAGTCTCAGCACTAGGAACACTGATGATGAGGTGCGTGAGGCAGGATTAAATGACTACTTCCAGGCTACTGACCAGTTAAAGTTGAATCTAATAC
>NZ_JBMFVA010000040.1:0-4203 GCF_049966235.1 Vulcanisaeta sp. | reverse complement strand
ATACGTGAGTAAGGAGGGATTCGACACTAACAGTACCATTATAATCGATGACCTGAGTAAGGGTGGAACTGAGTATCGTCAGATAACTACAGTAGTGTTAATCGGCGAATTAGTCTTCTCGGGTCAGGTAAGACTCTTTACTAAGGACGTGCAAGCTAGTTTCGTGAATTTCAAGGGTTCAGCTCTAGTAGGGGCTCAACCACTAATGTTGAGACGGATAATAAGTGCTAGTGAATTTGACACAGATATACGCGATAAGGTGATTCGTTATTATCACCTCTATGCGCCGCAGAAAGTCAACTTAGACAGTATCAAGGTTGATGTTGACGTTGGTTACGACTACGACAGAGTAGGATTACCTGCTGATGTAATAAATAGTAAGGATTGCATGAAAGCTTACAAGAATTTCCTAATCGAGTTCTCCGAAGCTAGGGCACAGTATCACTTTTTCAGAATGCTACAGGTTAGCGCTATGATAGATGAACGCAAGTTAGTATCGGAGTTGGATTGCCGTTTACTAAAGCAACTTACGGATAACTTCTATGTCGAAAAAATACTGTTCGATAAGCGTAATCTTGAGGGGGCACGTAGGCTCAATGTTAACATTATACCTGTTATAACTATGATGAGCGCTAAGGGTTACACTACTGTAGATGAGTTGGAACAGCGTTTCGGTGTGAGTGAGAGACGCATATACGAGATTCTTAATGAGCTTCAAGGATACGTTTACGTTAAGAAAAAGTACGTAAGGCCAGTGGATAAGATCCGTTGGTTAGTTAACGGCATGAAAGGTGAATTGGGAGGTGAGTTAGTGATTGAGTAAGTGCGCTAGGGGTAGAGTATACAAGACTATCGATAGTGAGACCGGAAATTACATAGAGATTTACTGCCGCAGTACAAGACATCATAAGTGTTACTCTGAAGTTTGGGTTAGAAGTGCTAGTACTGGTATGTTCATGTTCAGAGCTAGATACTTGAAGATATCAGAAACATTTACCCTAAGGTACGAAGGTAGTAAGGATAATAACATCTATATTGACGCTAAAGCTGAAGCTGACTTTAATACCGACAATTTCAATGATAGTTGTAGAAGTAATGATCCACGTAGTGCCGTTAATCGTTTAATAAATAATGTAGCTGATGGATTAACTGACCTGTTGATAAGATATATAGAGAGACAGTTCGGTAATCAATTCCCGACGGATGAAGCTGAGATAGGGCATGAAGTGCATGCGCTACGTGAGTCAAGTAACATATGTGGTGAGTTTCCGAGTGTGTCATTTCACATAGTTTGGAAACACAGAAAGGGAGGTATAGGTCATGAAAGATCCGGATGTGCAACAGTGTGAGAGCGGTAGCGATAGCTACTCAGTGATAAAGTTAGACATAGATTTCAAGGTGCCTAAGTGGTGGATTGCGGAGAGGGCTGAGATAGCTAAGTTCATAGTCGAACAGTATTACGGCATTAAGGTCAATTACGTGAATTATGCGAGATCTAAGCATGGTTGGCACATGTGGGTTGTAATGGCTAAGCCTATTGATTACTGCCTTTACGGTAGAATTAAGTTCATGCTAGGGGACGACATCAACCGCGTTAAGTACCATTTTATCAGAGAAGACTTTACGCTTAGGGATAAGTTCGATTTACTCTTCAATGAAAAAAGAAAGTATCAATCTAAGGCTTAGGTTTAGCTACTTTAGCTTGTCTTAATTTATTTCTCACTTCTTCTATCTTTCTCTTTTCGTCTTCGTTAAGCTCAGTTTCTACTGGTTCATTTGTTGTGCTAGTTGCTTCCTGTGCTTTCTGTTTCTGCATTACTGCATCTATTATCGTGTTTAGGTCAAACATTGAGTTTGGATTAAGTGTACTACGCGATCCACTAGCAGATTGAGTTAAAGCTTGTATGCGTGATAATTCACTCTTTATCTTCATTTGCTGCTTAGCATAGACTTCTAGTGTCCTTGTGCTCGCTTTCACTAGTATCGATGGTACCTCAACCCATTCGTCCTGTGCTAAGTACTGTAGGATTCCACGTGCCATTATTTCTACTTCTTCCCTTGTTATGTCTTCACTCAATTAGATCACCCTCGTTAGTGTCCTTTATCATTTTGGTAAGGGACACAGTAGGATGATCACCTTTCCACAGGTGTATGATCATTAAGTCAGATATCATAGCTGACTCTCTGGGAGAGTATGTTATGCGACGATTTATGAGCGCTACGATATCCTTTACTGGGATCATTATCGCGATTTCGTTAGGGCTTATAATCTCAAGATTAACTCTAAGGCCCATTGCCTTCAGTCTATCTAATGATGCTTCAACTCTCTTATCCTGTGCTAACTGTGTCATCGACAATAATATAAAGTTCCGTGGAAATAAGCGTTGCTGAGGAGGTGGTATGAGAAATGTCTTCCCCGGTTAGTCTTACCGTGGCGCTTACTGACACGCTGGAGGCGATAACTACGATAATAGACCAGATAGCGCAGACGATAAGCGCGAATGCGGGCGTGATAGCTACGGTTCTGATCGTTGGTGCCGTTGCGTACGGTGTCTACAAGGTTGGACAGCGTGTGCTAGGCGGCGTTGGTAACTGGTTCAGGAACTTCTTCTGAGTCGCACTAAGCGATACATTTATTTCCCATTTCTTTATTTTTCATTTCGATGAGTGAGGCAGTAGGCATCGCTATGATGGGTGCGAATGAGGTAGAGCGCGATACTGATACTGCTGTTGGTAGCTTGATAGGCCAACTGCTAGGCATGTTACGTCAGTTCGCTAACTGGCTCAGTCAGTTCGTCTATAAGATGTATGAGTTCGCTAGCAAGGATCCGTGGGCATTTGCTACTGGCGTTGTCAACCTTTTTATACTGTTTGCGTAGAATAGGGGATGATGGCATATGAGCGATGAGGGTTTGTTAAGCACACTGTTAGGCCCCGCATCTAACATAGCATCTCAGTTTGGGTTATCGTTACCGCCAGAGGTTAAGGGTAGGACACTGAAGCTTAAGGTAAGCATGGATGAGTTCAAGGGCATTATAACTAAGGGATCTAAGCCGGAGGTGGCTAACTATATGCGCGTTTACATTGCCGATAAGAACGGCAACGAAATTCCCGATGCTATTCTGGTGCTTGAGCTTAAGCTATAGACCCCAATACCTTTTTATTTGTCTCATGTTGAATTGAGCTAGTGAGCGCGCTCAGCACAGTAATAAACGACATAGAAAGTGCGTTCAATAGCGTGAGTAGTTGGTTTAGCTCGCTGCTGAACTCGATAAGCAACACTGGTCAGGGTATATTTTCAGGTCTATCGCAATTTGGTTCGTGGTTCTACAATGCAATAATACAGTTTGGCAACTACATTTACAACTCACTATCTGGAATAGGGACAGCGTTAGGTAATGCTTTCAACTACATAGGCACTTCCATTTACAATGCGTTAGTTCAAGTAGCGACTACTTTATGGAACGCGCTACAAGCGATATACAACTGGATTGTGTCGGTGGTTAACGGCATAGCTACGTGGGTCGTTAACGCAATTAACTCAATACCGGCCAGTATCAATAGTACTTTCAGCAACGTTGCTAACAGTTTCAGGAGTAAGCTCTACACTATTCTGCAAGCTGATATGGCTATGTGGTTCAGTAAGCATGCGTTCACTACGCTTACCAAGCAACCGAGCATTAAGGGATTAGGATACGCTATAGGCGCACCAATTGTAGGGGCATTTCTAGGATCCATACTGGCTGCTGTGTTAGATACGATAATGCCAGCTAAGACCAACATAGGCTTGATGCCTAGCGGTGCGTTAAGTGCGCCACAGGTAGGACAGGTAGGGCAGATAACAACGCCGCCAACGGTAACACCGCCAACAACAACACCGCCAACGACAGTTAGTGGTGTGCCTACTCTCAGTTTGTCATTAGGTACCACGATTAAGAGTGGTGCTGACACATCGTGGCCTACTGGTGTCAATCAGAGTAGCCTTAACTTGCCAATTACTTTAGTGCTGGCAATTAGGCCATCAGTGTTAGAGAAGGTTGGAATTGTGGACAGCGTTAAGGCAAGTCTCGTAAGTAAAGGAATCACCGAGAGCATAGGGATCAAGGATAGCATAGTAGCATCGCTAGTCGGCACTATACAGAACGCTTCAGAGCTTGAGAGTGCTGCTATCGCTGACAGCGTAAATATAACGTTGATGAACGC
>NZ_JBMFVA010000039.1:0-4281 GCF_049966235.1 Vulcanisaeta sp. | reverse complement strand
CCGTGACTGCGTAGAGTTTGCCGCTGTCATTTACTATAGTTGTTATGAAGGCTAGCACCGACGGCCCGGAGTTGGCTGGGTTGTTGTGTAGTTGTTTTATTAACTCGATGGCGGGTTCTACGTAATTGCTTAGGTTGATTAGTAGCGATGCTGAGTGTTTGCTTAATGATTCGTTTATTGAGTATGTTCCTAGGTCTATGAAGCCGCTTGTCGTTGGTGCGCTTAGGTATATGCTTACTGTACCAACCCTGTTGTTGGGTAGGTTCCTCACGTTGACAGTGATCATTGGAAAGATAATTGGAAAGATAGTTGGTGGATCGAAGTGTAAGGAACCGAAGGGTTGAGGAAGCTCTGGATATCTAATGTAGGTTACTGTGTAGTTGTTGCCCACGTACCTAAATATCACATGCCCTGTATGTACGTAGATAAACACGGAGATGTACGCTGTAGCAACGGCAATTATCACTAGTAGCCATCCCTTATTAATACGTGGGCGGCCCATATTGACTATTTGCATTTTCTTAGGGTATTAATTTCCTAGGGTATTCATAAAAAGTGGACCGAGTAGAGTTGATTGTTAGTGTCTTCATGCTATGCTTGGAGTAGTACGAGTTTTGGTATTTGGCATTTCATTATTCGTGCTATTTCATCCTTCAGCGCCTGTGCTGTTTGGTCCCATAGTTTGTTCCCCGTGCTTTGCCACTTAGTTATTCTTAGTGCTGTGTTTATGTATGTGGCTAGGTCCGCGAGTGCTGGGTTCTTGTACTCCGTGGTCATGTTGTCGGCTTCGCCCTTTAGGATCGTTATTAATCCCCTCAGGAATTTCTCGACATCATCATTATCGCCCTGGCCCAATAATTTAACTGCCTCATCGTATTTCCCAACGCCGATCAGTAGTACTGTTAGTAGTATCCTTACTTTCCTCAGGTTCCTCTGATCGTTGGTGGTTAAGTAGTGGTTGAGTGAGTCCTGTAGCGCCCATCCGTGGATTGGCCTCAGTAGTTCTGGGTAGTCGCTGCAGTCCCTGTTCATTAATACCTTAGCCTTTATTAGGTTATGCATTGCTGAGGCTGCGAAGGGTATTTCGTTAAGTTCTAAGGCCTCCCTAAGCACATCGCTGAACACAGAATGAGCACCGCTCAAATCACCGCTTAGGTACTTAATTACGCCCAGCCTGTCCTTGAGCTCCAGCGACAGTTGTCGTCTCGTCCTTTCATCGATTCTGCAGTTGGTTAGCTTTCCCAATGCCGTGTTTACCACCTCTATTGCCTCTGTATACTTCATTAATTCCATATATGCACTGGCTAGGTTTGTCGTAAGTCTCGTCCATAGGTAGCAGGTTAATTCACTGTCTGGTTCGCCGATAATCTCTAGGCCGTGGTTTATAAATCTCAATGCCTCCTTCGGAAATCCACTGCCTATTAGTCCCTCACCTATACTGAGCATTAACCCCACGTAGTTAACCAGGTGTTTGTTTATGGTTTCCTTATCCAACTTCATGACTTGGTCTATAAACGGCATTAATTCGAGTGGGTTTCTCGACTTCCTAACCGCATGTCCCAACCCCTCAAGGGCTGCGGCGTAATCTCCAATCCTCATGCCCATCAGGAATGCCTTAACGCCGTATCTACGGGCCAGCTCAGGTAGATTCGCCTCGACGCCAAAGCGAGCTAGTCGTAGGCACGTGGTTAATACCTCGTTGGTGATCTCAATTGGGTAGTCACTGAGTTCTACGTACTTACTGCCATACTCAGCTAGGGCGACATCCCTCTCTAGGCTCCTCGGTCTCGACCTATAGTACTCGTACAAGATTCTGAAGACAACTCCCTCACAATTAACAATGCTTGAGACGACTTCCCTGCCCTTCTGGCTAAGTTTGACCTCATTATTATTCACCTCGATTAAGTCGCCGAGTAACAGCCGTGGGTCCCCCTGTATGTTTAGCATGCTTGTTAATTCATTCACGTCTATGACACCCACAACCTCTAGCAACTTAAGCGCGATTTCACGCTGTGAGCAAGTCATTTCTAGCTATTAATTGGGTTAGAGGGCTTAATTTTAACTGTTCGTGGGGACCTGATTAATCGATGTTTTGGGTATTAAGACTTATTAGGGCATGTGGAGAGTAGGTTATTGTGTCTAGTTCCAGTGATGCTGGTAGGCTTGGGCTTATTCATAATGGTGTTACCGAGATTTTCAATGGCTATATCGCGGGCATTATAGTAGGCATAATACTTGTGGTTTTCTTCCTAGCAATGCTCTTCTCCGTAATATATTCAATCCAATCATCGCCATTTGGCGTATCAAGCGAGTCGGCCGTTGAGTCCGTAATTCACGATGTTGGTTACTTCATAATATCGGTGGTAGTAATTGGAGGCATACTCCTCTACTGATTCTTTTACAGGGGTTTTACCTACCTGGCGAGGGCTGATCCTGCCAGGTACGGTATTGGTAGGTTAGGCGTGTTTTTATCATTTGTAATACTTGGGGTTAGTTTCGGTATAGGTCTTTGGTTCGTTTTGGCGAGTATTTCCGTGGGTATGTTGACCGTGCTTGACGTCCTAGTGGGCTTGGCTGGTCTTGTGCCTTTAGTACTTATGCTAATTGCCCTCTATAGGCTTGGTGATGAGTTTGGCGTTAATTATCTAACCCTTGGTGTTGTTCTATCTCTGATCGGTGCGATCTTGCAGTTGGTGCCGGTCATTAACATTGTTGGTGGCATTCTCGACCTTGTGGGTTTTATCTTACAGCTAGTAGGTCTGAACGAGGTCAAAAGGATAGTTATGAATAGGTTGAGTAGGTTGGGTGGTGCCTAAGTAGGTATTTATGGTGAGCGAGACGTGGTGATTACGTCATTTCTTAGACCATCTATATAGGATTGTGCCTCCATAAATTAATGCGCCACCTAGTAACAGTGGTTGTATTAGGAGTGTGATCATTGGTAAGTACGACGTAGTTATTCCATAAGTCATCTTGCTAGAATAACTATAGTTAAGTATGGCCTGGTTGGTGTATAGTTTATATGGCCATACTAACAGTGTTTCGTTTGATTTAACCGTAGTGGTTAGTTCTGTATAATTACCCGTGAATTGTGCCAATAGCTCCTTGACATCACTGATGTTTAATTGCACCGTGGCAAGTACACCAATGCCCTGGGGCGGTATTGCAATCCTTTCCCTAATATCCATGGGCAATGATGACAGCGGTATAAGCGCTACCTTAAAGGCTGCACCTTCCGCAGATATCTTTATGTTAATTGGTGTTGATACGTATATCATAAGCACAGTGCTTGTATTATTTACTATGTATGGGCTCATGCCGCCAAATTCACCGACAGCCGACGTGACCATCGTAGTAGGGAGCACAATGAATGGTACAATGACTACGATTATACCAATAACGATTAAAATTACGCCAAACACCAGGGCTAAGACCTTGCCAATCGGTTTTTACTGAGTTCCTGTGAGTTACTCATTGAATCACCAGCACCTACTTTAGTCTGCGTCTCTTTTAGTGGTAATGGCGTGGTATACTCGGTCATTATTGATGGTAAGTCCACAGCGCTTAACGGCCCTATATAATGCCAAGTCCTTCCATGTTTTACATAGACGTATTCCTGATCACCAATCCTCTTAATGATTATGGAGCCTCCATCCTGCACCTCGGGCATCGACCTCGACCAATCGACCTTGTACTCACACTTACTACTTCTTGATTGCCTTTAAAGTGGTAACTTTGACAGCGAACCGGAAATCATTATTAATCGCGGTATATTAAACTATTAATGTCAAGTCCTGGTAGTCCTCAGGGTGGTTCCGATAGGGCTAGGCTTATTTATGATGGCGTTTCCAATATTTATAATGGACTTATTGCTGCCTTAGTTACTGGGATAATATTCATGCCAATTTACCTATCCCTTGAGTATTCTCTCTTCCTAGCAACAACTAGCAGGGATATCGTATTAACGATGCACGTCATTGGTTATGCCGTTGCCGTATTCAATATTGTGTATTTGGTGATAGTTCTTTATAGGTTTCTCTATAGAGTTTTCAATTTCCTATTTATCATTGACCGTGCTAAGTACGGCATTGGTAGATTAGGTACTAAGTTGATGTTCGTATTTAATGCCATCTCAATAGCTCTAGGCCTATTTCTAGCGTTATCTAGTGATAAGTTGGTCATGGTGTTGTCTGCATAGATAATTAATCTCATTAGGTTGCTTGTGGCAATACCGTTCATACTCATGTGCGTTGCTCTTTATAGGCTTGGTAATGATTTCAA
>NZ_JBMFVA010000038.1:0-4613 GCF_049966235.1 Vulcanisaeta sp. | reverse complement strand
CGATATTTCTATGACGACTTAACGAACACCAACCTGCGAGAGTAATACGCCAATCAGCGTTATAGCGGAGCCCAGAGCCTCCATGGGAGTTGGCACCCTATCAAGCATTAAGTATGCGAAGAGAAATGCGAATACAGGCACTAGTATGGATATGGAACTTGCCGTTATCGGCCCAAGATCCTTATGGTAAGTTTTAATTCATTTTCGCGTGGATGAGTAAAACTCAACAAAAAACTTTATTAATGACGTCCTATTAATCATAGGCATATGGATATTGGGGAGCTAACTAGTATATTGCTGAGTAAGGGCGTTGATTACGTGTTGGCCCAACTACCCAATTGGATAAGTAGGAGGGAGGTTTCCAGGGAGGATGCCGAGCTACTACTGATGTACGCAATGACCAATAGAATCGATGAGTTAAGCAAGAAAATAGATGGGTTAGGTAGTAAGATTGACGTATTAAGCGGTAAGATAGATGAGCTAGGCAAGAGGTTTGATGCAAGATTTGACGAGTTGGGCAAAAGGATTGATACAGGGCTTAACGAGTTAGGCAAAAAAATCGATGATATGCGTAAGGAGGTGGTTGATAGGCTTGACCTAATAAGCAACCAGTTGAGGGTCTTGAACTCGAACATAGCGGCCACGTATGAGTTGGCGTCGAAGGTTATGGCGAAGCTTATGGAGCGTAGCTTAACAGCCTCAACGTGAAAGGAGGTAAGTCAGTCAATAAGGCGTCACTATTTTCATTAGCACTAAGACCAGTGCCAATGGATGAGTAAACTGTATTATCGCTGGTTAGCCTTAACCAATGCATTAACTACAGAATTGTGTTGTGTATTGGTTCTCGAACCCAGTCACCTCCGCACCAGCATTTGGAAAGCCGCTGGGTATTACGTACTGGCCGTAACCGCTCGGTACCATTCCAGGGCACGAATTCATTGTTATGGCATACGCCGTATAACTGGGTGATGTTAAATCCGTTGGTGATATCCATTGGCCTAGATTGTTATCGTAAAACGCAACGTCGTATATCAGGATCGAGCCTGGGCTTATGTACGGTAAACTAGCCATCTGCCCACTATATACCGGTCTTTCATTAATATATTGAGCCCATACAAAGTAACTTGCGTAATTATTAACGTACGCATTTATTGAATTGCCTGCGGTTGTACCGTTTGGGTAATCAATTATGAAGTCCACGAACCAGTCCTGCTCACCACTTGACGTTAAACCCTCGTAGGAAACCATAATGTACAACAACGAGTATGGCGTCGGCACGTACTGCGAAGGAATAGGCTCTCCTTGGTAGGTTGGGTATGCCGCCCAGAAAAGTGATTGTCTGCCCTCGTCGAACACTGCTTGAAAGTACACGCCTGTCGGTCCCCAGGGTGAGAACAAGCTACTCGGTGGGTCCAGCCCAACCCAGTAGGCTATGTCGTATGAATCATTAATTTCGGCATTGACTACCGTGAAGCCCGCCATGGCTGCGGTTAAGTCGTCGCCACTACTGGTACTTATTGAGTAGCCGGCCCAGTTATTCGTTGATGAGGATTCCACGGTATACCTGACCTCATTAATCTTAGCAACCTCACTCCTAGGTAGTAGCTCTATATTGATAATGGCAGTGCTATTCTTGTAATAAATGTATGCCGCTATCACGCCGACCCTGGTGCCATTTGGTGAAATCACGTTAAATACGAAGACGTAACCGGTAGTGGCTATGTAATCATTACCAACAAATTTACCTGACCAATAAAGCCCGTATGATGCCAACCTAACCGTGTTATTACCAATGTAGTCCTTGATGGGTGGTAGCACGGTGAAGTAGTAACTCAGCATCTTATCTATGCATTGCATCACTGTCATTTTGGAAAACGGTTTTGAGCTTAATGCCTTACTGGCTATGTCATTCATCACCGACATAATTATGTTGTTTAGCACAAGGTTGTTAGTGGCGTTAATGTTAATTATCGTGACGTTCGTAACGATCACCATGAACATGCAGAAGCCATGACTCGGGGGAGTTTGGTAATAGTTCTTGACCGTATTATAACCAACTATCATAATGGGGGTTTCGGTAAATGTGACGTCAACGGTGTACACACGTCCGTTGAACTTGACGGATTTTGTGAATTTGATGATTGATGGCATGAAGTTCGTGTGGTAATCAAACATGTAAAGTGGGTACTGAGCCTCTGGCTTCACCACCGTGTTATTAATTATGAATGTTGGGGTTGAAAGCCATTGAAGCGGAAAATTAACTAAGTCTCTAAAGCTCGGTGCTGTAATTGGGATCCCTAGCCACGTGTATATTTGGAACTGAAAAGCCCTCACAAGAAGTATAGCAGTAATAATTGCTATGGCGATAACGATAATCCGAACCACGCGCTTATGCATCGTTGGCTTCATACCCATTGTTCCACACCCTCATACCATACCCTTATTTATTTTGTTTGGGTGTTCTTAAAGAGTGAGTTAAGCAGGATTGAAAGCACTAACACTCTAACTTCCCTGGTGTTAACTCGACCCAATACTTCTCGGCATCCCTCAACACGGCGCTCCTCCTTCTAACGGTCTCGAACTCCCCTGGGGTGTAGGCGAGGATTTCTACGGATATGCTTGGTGGGAGTAGTTTCCTCAGTACTGGGTATCTCTCGTGCCACGGTATATCCTTAAGACCTGGAGACACGACTATTAGGTCCACATCACTATCGACCAACCAATCACCCCTGGCGAAGCTGCCGAATAGGTATATCCTCGTGCCAGGGCCAAGAATATTCATTGCAGTGGCTAGGAATTGTCTCAGGGTCTCCCTAATGTTACTGGGTAAGTCCAAGCAACCTTCTCGCATTCTCAATCACCATGTTAGCGACCTCAAGGGCCCTAATAGCCTGGGCCCTGTTTATCCTTTCTGACGGTACCTCTAACCCGGCATTGGGATAGCGTGCCGAGACGTAGTATTGAGAGACCTCAGGTAGCCTATCAACCGCCTCCTGAGGCAATGGCATTACATCACTTACCTCGTTATACAGCCTAACGAGATCGTGTGTCTTGGGAAGGCTCATTCTCTTGATCGCTATTATTACGGCCTTAAGCGCCTTTTCGATTGCCTGTTGCGACATGAACACACTTAATGCGTAGTCACCCTCATCTAGGCTCCTTCGCGCCCTTGCTAAGTCATAGTTTGCCTCCTTAAACCAATTAAGGGCCTCCTCCCGAATTATATTGCTCATTCTCCCATTATCAATGTTAACAACTCAGGAATAAAAGTCTCACTAATGTCTGGGATTACGCAACCTGAAGTTTCGGTATTTACTCGAAATCTAGATAAATATAAATCACCGTAACATTATTACTTGGGTTATTAAGTCGAGACGGTGTTATTATAATGCCCTGCGCTTAAAGGTCTTTAAATACATGCAGCGGTTGTGGCTGTATCTGCCTAACTTAATGCAAGCTATTGATTTTGAATTGGAATACATGTATATTATTAAATCATACAGCAGGTAATCTTATAAATCAGGTATTTTAATGCCTGCCTGTATGACTTGGTATGCAATACCGTACCTATACAGCGCGGCTCTAGCTACGTACATAGCCGTGGCCGGCATATTATGGGCTCTACACCGCCTTAATAGGGATGACCTATTACTGCCGGTGGGCGCCATGAATTACATGCTGTTGCTCACTGTGAGCCAGTACATGGCGAGTAAGATAGGCGCCTTTGTGGGGCCATTTGTAATACCCATGGGCGTATTCACCTACAGCGCCAGCGTGGCCATGCTGGACTTCCTAACCCTTAAGTATGGGCGTAGGGTTGGTTATTGGGTCGTTAGGATAGCCGCCTATCTACAGGTGTTGATATTCATAATAAACTGGCTCGTGATTGGCTACCCACCGGCGACCTTTTGGGCATCGCTACAGGGATCATTTGCTAACATCATGGGTGTCTCGGCCAGGGTAGCCATTGCCTCAATCACGGCGTTCCTCATATCTGAGACGTATGATGTGTTCCTGGTGAGTAGGCTTGGTGGTGGCGTTTTAAGGAGGGTTGGTTACTCAGACCCCGTGGCTATGACAATTGACACACTGGTATTCATACCAATCGCATTCTACGGCGTGGTACCCAACATCTGGCTATTGATGGCTTCCCAATTGGTGGTTAAGCTAAGCCTAGTTCCAATGACCATGCTAGCCGTATGGATAAATAGGAAGGCGTTGCAATATGGCTACATAACCGCTAAATCTCCATAAATCAATCATCTTTGCGAGCCATCATCATGCACTCAGCACTCGAGATCTAAATCACCAAATTAATGAGTAAGGCGAGTATTTAAGGCTTGATGAAACAATAAAACTGACCACTATCGACCCGTTACACTATCCTCAAATCCCTTCTTAACATTGCTCAATCCAATAAGAACTAATATTAACCCTATGAAAGCCACAAAACCACCAACCACACTAATTACCGGAATGATGAGCAAGACCAAGCCCACCGCAAAAACGACAGCACCACCGGTAAGATGACCAGAATTGAAATCATTACCAAGCCTATAAAGAGCAACGCACATGAGTATGAACGGTATTGCCACAAGCAACCTAATGAGATT
>NZ_JBMFVA010000037.1:0-4894 GCF_049966235.1 Vulcanisaeta sp. | reverse complement strand
GAGGATAGCCAGGGCACTTGATATACCAATAGCCGCGGCAGAGACACTATTCACTAAGTATCAATGGCTCGAGTTCATGATTAAGGAGGCCGTGGACATAGCAATGCCGGACATAGCCAGGGCCGGCGGTATAACCGAGGCCATGAGGATAGCAGCCCTTGCTGATTCCTTTGGAATACCAATGACATTCCACGTAGGCCTGTCAGGAATCGGCTGCAGGGCAGCCACACTGCAGTTTACTGCTTCATTACCAAACCACATAATATTTACACCAACCTATGAGCACTACTACATAGAGAAAAATCCATTAGCCTATGAAATAACCAAGGAACCGGTGGAAGTATTTAAGGGTGATTATGTAGAAATATCAAATAAACCAGGACTTGGTATAGAGATGAATGAGGAAAAATTAAGGAAGTATACCGAGGCCTAACCTTATATATTTAAATAATTTACTTAATAATCTTCTGGTCAAGTGACAAAATTAACTCTATAAAGAGGAATATAGAAAGATAAATGAAATTCTTCATAGATTTTAACAAAAACTAGGTTTAATCATAAAATTAAACTCGTTAGCTACACTAACAACTGTTAGATATAGAATATAAAAATAAGCAGGTAATCGTTTTAGCGTGAGGATTTTTAGACTAACCAATAAAGGTTGGGTTGGAAACTTTGCAATAATAAATAATAAAACCTACGTATTATTAAGTGACCCAATAACCGCATTAAAGATTTATTCCGAAGGTAAGGACATACCATTAGGTCCCGAGGTAAGTATCAGTCTTGATGATTTACTTAATAGAGATTACACGTTTAAGGACCTTAGATTTACTAAGCCTTATGACCCACCTGAGGTTTGGGGTAGCGGTATAGTCTACGAAGTAGCCAGGGCTAGGTATAGCGAAGAGGATGTAGCCATAATAAAGGGTAGGACTATTTATGAGCTTGTTTATGACGCAGAGAGACCAGAAATCTTCTTTAAAGGTACAGCAAATAGGTGTGTCGGACATGGTGAACCCATAGCTATTAGAACTGATTCTGAATGGACTCTGCCTGAACCTGAACTCGGTGTGGTTATTGATTCCAGCGGTAAAATACTGGCTTATACTATTAGCGATGATGTTTCTGCAAGGGATCTAGAAGCGCAAAATCCACTTTACCTACCTCAATCAAAGATTTATAATGGCTCATGCGCCATAGGACCATTCCTAGTAACTCCAGACGAGATTGGAAATCCATACAGCCTTGATATATCAATGAGAATAATAAGAAACGGCCAAGTAATATATGAAGGCAGCATTAATACTTCAAGAATGAGGAGAAGAATTGAGGACCAAATAAAGTACCTAATTAGAAATAATAGTGTGCCTGACGGAACATTACTCAGCACAGGAACAGCAATAGTTCCCGGTAAAGATAAAGGATTGAAACATAGCGATATTGTAGAAATAACAATAACAAAACTGGGGACCCAAAGGACCCCTGTTGTAAAGCTTAATCTTTAGTCTATTATATTTTAATACTAGTAAAATTTAAAAATAGGTTAAAAAACAAGTAATACGATGCATGAGAAAGGTATATATATAGGTCGTTATACTATGCCCAAGGATAGAGAATACTACGAAATCAGAAATCCTGCAGATACTAGGCAGATAATATCAAAATTTCCCAAATTAGCTAGGGATGATGTTAAAGCCGCAATCTCGATTGCTAAGGATGCATTTCAAAAATGGAGTAAGACTTTACCTGTTGAAAGGGCTAAAATACTCTATAAGACTGCAGAAATTATTGAGTCAAGGGCAAATGATTTGGCTAGGTTATTAACAATGGAGGAGGGTAAGACTCTTAATGATAGTGTGTTTGAGGTTGTCAGAACGGCGAACTTACTTAGATTTTATGCTGGTTTGATAACGAGAGCTCAGGGTAAGGTAATACCATCTCAAGATAAGAACACGATAATACTTACTACCAGAGAGCCTCTTGGTGTAATTGCTGTAATTACGCCCTGGAACTTTCCACTATCATTACCTGCATGGAAAGTAATACCAGCCATAGCCACTGGTAATACTGTAGTTTGGAAGCCAGCCAGTATAACCCCAACAATTGCTCTTGAACTCGTTAAGGTATTCTACGAAGCCGGATTACCAGAGGGTGTTTTGAACCTTGTAACGGGTCCTGCCAGTGAGGTTGGTGATGAGTTAGTAACAAATAAGGAGATAGATGCCATAACATTCACAGGCTCACTACAGACTGGGAAGGAAATTAATGAAAAGATTGGTAGGCAAAACAGGTTTATTAGGATACAACTTGAGCTAGGTGGTAAGAATGCTACGGTTCTTTCAAAGAATGGTGATGCCGACTTAGCCATTGAATTGACTGTTAGGTCTGCCTTTGGCTTAACTGGGCAGGCCTGTACAGCTACATCAAGGTTCTTGGTGCCTGAGGAAATGCATGATGAGGTATTAAATAAGTTAGTAGAAAGGACGAAGAAGGTTGTTGTTGGTAATGGGTTAAAGAATGGCGTTGACATGGGTCCATTAGCAAGTAGGGAGCAGTATGAGAAGGTTCTGAGCTATATAGAGATTGGTAAGAATGAAGGTGCTAAGCTTGTTTATGGTGGGCAACCAATTAGAGGAGGTGAGGAGTTTGATTATGGGTATTTTGTTATGCCGACAATATTTGACCAGGTAACTTCGGATATGAGGATAGCTAAGGAGGAGATATTTGGCCCGGTACTGGCTGTTATGACTTATAGGACACTTGATGAGGCGATAGATATCGTTAACTCCACGGAATATGGATTAATCGCTGGCATAATAACTAAGGATATAAGTGAGGCAGCAAGGTTTGCTGAAAACGTTAAGGCCGGTGTAATAAAGGTGAATAAGCCAACAATAGGGTTAGAACCCTGGGTACCCTACGGCGGTGTGAAGAGTTCGGGAAATGACGTATATAAGGAGATGGGTGAGGAAGCCATAGAATTCTTCACAAGAATAAAGGCAACATACATAGGATACTAATCCTTATTCTTAACTTGATAAAAATTATAATTTTCCTAAATTAGGTGTAAAATTTAGGATGCTAAGCAAGGAAGACCTTCAAAAGATCCAAACGAAAAATGTCTTAAGGCATCTTTATATATGTTATATAATACTAATACCTTAATTATTAATTTTACCCTACATTTATATTTAATTATTTCTTTGCTTAATAGCTACCGTGAATAGACCTTTGATATAACCGATACTGTAAATTCTTCCTAGGTATGAATAGCCTGGTACGAACTCCACATCATTCTCAAGAGTCGGTGTATGATCAACCCTCAAGTACCACTCATGATCTATCTCAAGAAGTGCCCTTGCGGCTTTCACAAGGTCAGTCTTACCCTCACCGATCAAGGTCTCAACGAAGTTATACTTATCGCCCTGAACATCCCTGAAGTGAACGAAGTAGATCCTATCCTTCAACTTCCTAATTGCATTAGCAATATCATCAGTCATCAACGTGAAATTACCCATACAGAAGGTTATGCCGTTATGCTCACTCTTAACGAGAGCCATCAACTTCTCAAAGGCTTCCACACTATTCATAATCCTTGGAATACCTCTATAATCAGGTATTGGTGGGTCATCAGGGTGTATCGCTAATTTGACGTCATACTGCTCAGCAATAGGTATTATGTATTCAAGGAAATCCTTAAGATTCCTCCACAGATCCTCATGAGTAACCTTACCAACACGCTTAAGTATTGCCGGTTCAGGCGCATTCTTAATATCATCAATACTGAATCCTGTCACGTACATACCGCCCCTACCCTGAATATGAGTCCTAGTCCTAGACCATAGGATACCAGCCATCCAATTATAGATCCAAATTTTAATACCCAACTTACCCATATTCTCAATAAGCCTAGCCACAGCATCCAACTCCTCCTCCTTTAACTCCCTAATACCAAGCCTAACACCATCCATTGGAGGATTATCCTCAATAGCCACAAGCCTAAGCCCATTCTCTTCAAGCATTTGTTTATAACGCATCAACGGTTCATAATCCCACGGCTTCTCCTCCTCAACCTGTCTCCAATCCCTAAACCACCTAGGCAAAACACCATCAACATAATCAACACCCAACTGCTTAAGAGCACGCCAAAACCAACTGGGCCTATTCTCAAGTATTATTTCTGCAAATTTAGGTTCCATATACTAAACCAAGCGTTTAATAAGTAAATCAGAGATATAAATATGCAGTTTAACCGGTTAACATTACAAGTTAGGAGATAAGTATCATTAAACTTTAAGTGACCTCTCAAATAATCCTTAATATTCCACGTTAATGTACTCTTTTAAGTAGCGCACTATCTTACCACGAATTATGAAGTTATATCAATTAAGTATCTTAGGTATTAAATGATACATTTATGATTATGATAATATTATATGTAAGATAAAATCCTTAATAGGTTTAAGATATGCTTCAGGATAATGGCACTCTTCGGTTGGGTTAGTAAGGTGTTATATATTGATTTAAGTAATGATAAGGTGTGGATTGAAAATGTTGATCCCGAGATTTATGATAAGGTACTTGGTGGCGAAGGATTTGCTGCCTACGTGATTTATAAGAGGTTGAGGGAAATAAAGGGTCCGCTTGATCCGTCAAATGTGTTGGTATTTGCGAGTGGTCCTTTGACCAGTGATTTGATTCCGCAGAGCGGTAGGGTTTCTGTTGGCTTTATATCACCATTGACAGGCATATGGGGCTCTGCGCACATAGGTACTAGGTTTGCATATGAGATGAAGAGGGCTGGCTTTGATGCGATTGTTGTACTTGGCAGGGCTGAGAGACCTGTTTATGTTTATGTTAAGGATGACATTGCGGACATTAGGGATGCCAG
>NZ_JBMFVA010000036.1:0-8321 GCF_049966235.1 Vulcanisaeta sp. | reverse complement strand
TTGTTGATGTGACTGTACTAGTCACCGTTGAAGTAGCTACTGCTGTGGTCGTAGTTGTCGTCGTGGTAGTCGTAGTAGTGCTAGTTGTGGTAGTGGTTGATGTAACTGGTATTTGATATGGTTTTAAGTAGTCTAATAGTGATGGTGGTGTTGCTGTGTTGGCTTTACCATATAGGAATGCTAATAAATCATTCCAAGCTTCCTGAGTGTACGCTATTTCCTGCTGCTGCGTCATGCCTGGTGGTCTTGGCGCAATGTTAAGTATCATTAATTCTGAGCCAACGGCCCATATTTCAGTATCCCAAGTATAGAAGTATTCAGGCGTTGAGAATCCAATGTAGTACTGATCCTCATACTCATACCTGGGCCAGGCAGTAAATGTTACAGGGATGCCTGGTAACTCCTTTACTAACACCATTGCCATATCGTTATAGTACTTCTTTAGTTCAGTTACATTCGCTGTTGAACCAGCCTTAATCCAGTCCTCAATGAATTGCGGTGGTGGAATCCACCTTCCTGGATCATCATACATGTAGGTTCCCACAGTCTTAATGTACGTTATATTAAGGTAGTATGATCCATTCGGGTAAACTGTTAATGCTTGTGCAGGAACGAATTCCTGAGTCCAAATTAAGTATGGTGAATAACCAGAGGCTAGCCAATACATTAACTCAAACGGTTGCTCCCCAGTCTCCTCATAAGTGAATAGCGTTGATAATGATTCGGATATTACATTAACTGTAATGCCTAAGTTCTGCTTCCATTCTTCGCCAACAATAACGTTAACACCGAATGTGTCTGGGAAACCTGCATAATCAATGGCAGTTATGGTTGGGAATGCTGTACCATTGGGGAATAGTAGTTCAGGTCCATTTGTAGTGTTTATTATCTTAAAACCATGCTCAATTAATATTTGACGAGCCTCCTGTGGATTATACTGAATAACCTGGTGCGCTAATTGAATAACGGTTGAGTTAAGCCATTCCTGCTCCATTGGTGATGGCAGGAAGTCTCCAGGTGTTGGTGGGCCACCGTATGGTGATCCAAATTGAGTGTAGATGCTTACGGCAGTCCTATTTATTGCCAGTGATAATGCTAACCTAAACCAGCTCTCGTTCCATGGCCAATAGTTTAATTGGGCGAAGTTAATCCAAAGCACCGAAGGCTGACCACCAGACCCATTACCTAAACTGGCCATTCCATGATAGTATTGCGGATTAGCATATGTGAATAGTTTACTAAACGGTGTTGAACCAGTACTACCAGCACTACCCCACTGGGCCTTACCTTCAGCTAGCGTCTCAAAGACGAAGGCGTCAGTTGTACCTGGTATGTATGCAGCCTTAGGTATAAGGGGTCTACCTGGTATCCAGTATACTGGGTTTCTGCAGAAGTATATTATTGTTGATGAACCACCACATACATAGAATGGCCCAGTACCCACTGGTGGATAAATTACAGCAGTGGCCGGATTGGATAAATTAGCGTACTGCTCCCAAGGCACTATGTATGTTGGGAGTAATGAGTAATACGCGTACTGGACATTAGTGAGACCAGGGAAGTGGAAATCAACAGTATATGGACCCAGTACTATCACTGATACATTATATGGGTTACCGTATATTTTGAAGTAATCCACGAATGTCCAGTAAACATCCTTAGCTGTAAACGGCCATTCAATAACAACATGAGTACCATTGGGTAATGTACCATTCCAGTAGAAGTAAACTCCACGTCTCAAGTTAACTATTAAATCATGGTAATTATTTTCCCAAGTCCAGTTAACTGCAAGAATCGGATATAATTGGCCAGTCATGAAGTCAGGTATAGCTAATGGTTCCATAACAAAAGGCAACCATGCGTTACATTGAGATGTCTGAGGACCCCAAATATTCCAATTACTTGTAGGTGCTAGACCCGAACCTGTTATTGCAGTGAACATTGGGTAACTCGAAGCCCATGGAAACACGGGTTGAGGATTCAGACTAGGTTGCTGTTGAGATAACACAACATGAAGGGAGCTTAAGGAGAGAGCCACTACAAGCATTGCAGTTATTATTAAGAAAGTAGTTTTAACTAAGGTTCTTGATCCTAACCACTTGAAGCTATCAAGTTGCATCATGGATAAACTAAGAAGTCATTTTTAAGTTTTATTCAAATGCTGGATTAAATAAACTTTGCTGTACGTTATTTGCCGAGTTGTATCCTATATTGTATACCATTAGCCTAATTCTGATAAAACTTTAAAAACATGTGGTGAATTATAGTGTACTCAATGAGAAATACATTATTGAGCGTTAGGGATTTAATAGCCGGATATTATACGCCAAGCGGCTTCATATTTGCTGTAACTGGTGTCTCATTTGATGCGTACAAGGGTGAGATTTTAGCTATTGTAGGTGAATCAGGGTGCGGTAAGAGTACACTAGCTATGTCAATTTATAATAATCTGAAACCACCTGGCAAAATATTAGGGGGTTCTGTTATATTTGAGGGTCAGAATATTTTAAAAATGAGTAATAATGAATTAAATGCCCTTAGAATGAGAAAAATGTCTTTTGTGCCTCAATATGCTATGGATTCGCTTGATCCTGTAACTAAGATTGGTGACTTCATGAAGCTGGCCCTGAGGGAGCATGGATATGATGGTCCTGATATTGATAAGCTTATACTCGAGAAACTGGAATTAATGAGATTACCACATGAGGTAGTAAGCATGTATCCTCTTGAACTTTCAGGAGGCATGAGGCAAAGGGTAGTGTTAGCAACCTCAATGCTACTTAACCCTGATTTATTAATCCTTGATGAACCAACAACTGGCTTAGACGTCATTGTTCAATACGAAATCCTCAGAGATTTAAAGCATATTCAAAGGAAGCTCGGCTTCACAATAATAATAATATCTCATGATTTACCATTAATGATGATGTTCGCTGATAGAGTAGCTGTAATGTATGCTGGTGAGATTGTTGAAATCGGTGAAAAACAACAGTTATTGAATGATCCAAGGCACCCCTATACATTATTACTATTGAATAGTGTACCGTCAATCATTAAGCGTAGGAAAATGTTACTATCAATACCCGGTAATGCACCAGCCTTAGTGGATATTAAGCCGGGTTGCAGATTTTACGATAGATGCCCATTTAGACTTAGTGAATGTTTAAGTAATTCCCCAAGGGCAATTAATATTGATGGGTCTCATAGAAGCAAATGCTTTCGTGCTAATGAAAATATCTCAACAATCTCCATTAGACCTGATTATTATGAGGAAATAATAAGTGATAGTAATATTAATAATAATGCTGATGGCATAATCTTAGAGGCTAAAGATCTTCATAAGGTATATACTGTATGGAGAGGCCTTAGAAGAGTAAGAATATATGCAGTTAATGGTGTATCCTTTGAACTTAAAAAAGGAGTCATTACTGCCCTAGTAGGTGGTAGTGGTCATGGTAAATCAACTATTGCTAAGATTCTAGCTGGAGTTGAGAGGCAGACTTCAGGGCAAATAATAGTTAACGGCATGAATTATTCTAATCCATCATTAAGAGCAAGTAAGAGGTATAGAGAGTTAGTTCAAATGATCTTCCAAGACCCATACTCATCCTTAGATCCTAGACATAATGTTAGGTGGCATATTGCGAGACCTCTCATGATACATGGAAAAGCTAGAAATGCTAAGGAGCTGAATGACAAAATAATTCAGTTGCTAAGCATAGTTGGGTTAAGACCCCCTGAGAAGTACCTTGAAAAGTACCCCCATGAGTTATCTGGTGGTGAAAGGCAAAGGGTTTCAATAGCAAGAGCACTTGCAGTTGAGCCTAAAATACTCATAGCTGATGAACCAGTATCCATGCTTGATGCTTCAGTTAGGGCTGGTGTGTTGAATGTGCTTAGGAGACTTAAAGGTATGGGTATATCAATATTATATATTACTCATGACTTAGCCACAGTAAGCTATGTAGCTGATGAAGTAATGGTCATATATAATGGTAAAATAGTGGAGAGAGGTAATGTTAATGATGTGATCTATAATCCTAAGCATGAATATACTAGGAAATTAATAGAGGCGGTACCTGATCCATATAAGGAATTTTAAAATGATTATGCACATCATTATATTTCTATTCTATGCTTCTATCGTCACTTGATTACCCTCATCTGTAGTTATTACTACTTTCCTCTTAATCTTAGGAGCTTTTATCTCCCTAAGCCTAGGGTCTATGATTTCATCAATACCGATATTAAGCAAACCTATTCCAGCCCCAAGTATTAGTATTGGTATTATTGCCCCAAGTATCCACCACCATTGATTACTGACATATGCTGCATTAGTTGTTATGAAGGCTAACATTGTTCCAAGGTTACTTGAGGTTGCTGGTAAAACACCCCAAAATTCTGCTGTAACTAGTGAGAGTACGCCATATAATGTTCCAAAAAGGAATTGCGCAAAGGTTAGTGGTAATATTGGTGGTAACAGCTGAGTAAAAATTATTCTGTATGATTTCTCACCAATTAATTTTGATGCGATTATGTACTCTCTATTAGATAATGATAAGACCTGAGCCCTAATTTGCCTAGCTCCAAATGCCCAACCAACTAACGCTAATGCTAATATTGTAATACTGTAACTTAAACCTAAGTTAGCTGTCCTGAAGTATGAACCCATTACTACTAGTAGTATTACGCCAGGTATTGTTAATACCGTTATAGTTATGATATCAATAATTACACTTGCCACCTTACCTGCATAATACCCACCTAATAATCCTATTAATGTAGATAGCAATGCAACTAATACACCAACGCCAAAACCAACCAGAAGCGTTGATAGCGTGTCATGTAGCATTTCACTTAATACATCATGTCCATATGCATCAGTGCCGAGTAGATGACGCCATGATGGTGGTGAGGAGAAACTGAAGGTTGAGCTAACTGAGTAAGGGGTCCAGAATGCGCCGATAATACCCATAACTAAGTCCGCTAATAGTAAAATGAATCCAGCTGCAATAAACTTATTAGCAAATATAACTTTACCAAGCGTGTTCATTACCCTACTGCCGATACTCATGTGGATGCACCTCTAGCTCTTGGATCAATTATACCATAAAGGATTTCAGTTATAGCTATTGCTATTAATAGCATTAGAACTATTATGAAGAAGTAACCTTGAATTAGCGGTAAATCTTTAGATGTTAAAGATAATCCAAAGAAGTAACCTGCACCAGGTATCGTCAATAACCCTTCCACCGTTAATGCTGCACTTATGGCTAAGCCTAATATTAATGCAAACCCAGTTATATTAGGTAATAGTGAATTTCTATAAATAATTCTTCTTATCGTACTGTTCTTAAATCCAAGTAATTCAGCATACAATACATAATTATCCCTCATGGTATGAAGCATATTATTTCTCATGCCTAGTATAAAACCTGAAAGTAAAGAAAGAATCATACCTACTACTGGTATTGAGTAGAAGTTAAGAAGCTCCATTAAAGTTTTAGTACCGAATGTTCTCGTGTTCGGGAATGTTAAAGACACTAAGTGAAGGTTTACTGAAAATCCCATCTCTAAATACATTATTGTTACGAAAGCGGGTATTGTAGCTAATATTGATGCAATAACTACTATTAATGCATCAGTTGTGGTTCTACGTCTCATTGCAGCCACTGATCCTAACCATGAACCTAGGAAGAACGCTAATACTGATGAAACAACAACTAATCCAATTGACCACACCATTGAAGGCAATACTATATGCATTACTGATGTTGGGTAAAATGTTATTGATACACCCAGATTACCGGTGAAAATACCCTTAATGTAATCAAAGTACTCAATATACCATGGTTTGGGTACAAGTCCAAAAGACTCCTCTATTTGCTTTATCTCAGCTGCAACCAAAGCAGAACTACCACCTGACTCACTTAGAGTACCCTGTAACATAGTTAATAATGTAATTAAAGCACTACCTGGCATTAACCTAGGCAAAATAAAATTAACAGTTATGGCTACAAAGAACGCTGCAACATAAATACCCACTCTCTTCGCAACGCTTATTAATGTTTGAGTAGGGAATTTCATAGACTATAGGTAACCGTCTTATTAATAAAAAGTTTTCCCCAATAGCAATGATTAAAGTATAACTTATAATTCACGACGTAGAGAAGTTTAAAAATGATGTATGAGTATAATGCTGAGATTTTAAATTAACGTAAATATAAGGTAATGTTTAATATAGTTGCCATAATGATGCTCATAATAGTGTATTGTTGCTTAGGGATTGTTAAGATAATTTAACTAATTAAAAAAGGAATTTGCACCTAGTTTTTAATTAAGGATCCATAGATTATCTTCTTCTCATTGCTATAATGGCGGCTATTGCTGCTATGACTATTACGATTACTATTATTCCTGCTATTAGGGCTGTGCTGACTACTGGTTTAGTCACGGTTACTGTTGATACTGCTGTTGTTGTGCTTGTTACTGTGCTTGTTGATGTGATTGTTGATGTGACTGTAGTGGTGGCTGTTGTTACTGCTGTGGTCGTGGTTGTTGATGTGGTGGTAGTCGTAGTGGTGCTTGTTGTAGTTGTGGTTGTTACTGGTGTGTACGTTGTGTGGAAGTATGAGGCTACGCAAGCCTGCAATTGAGGATCAGGGTTAGGTAAGCCTATTAAAACAGCCCACTTATGGAAATACGGATTAGTCCACAACGAACCATTAATGATTGCTTGAGCCAACGGCGGAATAACACCAGGAGGAGCAAAAGCACCCATTATGACTAATATGTTCCAGAATGGATCAAAACCATCCCAACCCCAACCCATAGCCCAATCATGGAATAGTGAATACGCCGCAGCAGTATACTTAGGATTACTGTATGGCATGCAGTCATAAGCCCACATGGGGTCAACGTACTTGATTGGGAAAGTCTGACCAAGATTAATTTCACTAATCTGAACAGCAGGTACCCAATACAAGTTCCAGGCGTAGAATGCCTTAACTAACTCATAGTATGTTGATGAACCAGGCTCAGCAGCCGTTATGGCATTCTCCCAATTGGTTAAGTTAATGTAACCGAAGGTTGAGTTAATACACCAAGTTATAGTGTTATTCGGTATTGGCAGGTTAGTGGTTAATGGTTTACAATACCAGCCAGTAATGTGATTATCCTGGATTATTGGGTAATCAAACGGTACAGTAGTGTCTGAAACACACCAACCACCCATGAATAAAGCTCCAGCAGTCCACTGGGCCTCATCATAATAAATCCATAATTCATTAATACCGCCCTTATTAGCGCCTGCGAAATTCCAATCACCACGGGCCTGCATATTGCATGGCCATAGCTGTGACCATAAGCCTGATTCAACAAGCTCCATTTTAGTTGGGATACCGAAGTTAGTTAACTGCAAGGTAACTTCCTGGGTTACAGTGGGCCACCAACCTGTCCCACTCATGGTTACCGTCAATGTTAATGGTGTTCCGTTTGGTAGGTACCATTGCCCATTCTTGTAGTATAATCCAGCTGACTCAAGGAGCTCAGCCGCCTTAGTCCAGTTTGGTTGAGTGAAGTTAATGTCATATTGCCTAATGTCTGGTGGGAAAGTCAACCAGAAGCCTGGAGCAACATTGGGCTCTGGTGCTGGAATATTGATGTAAACTGGTATGGTGTATTTAAGTGTTGTCCAAGCTAAGGCTGCCTCAGTCCTATTAATAATGTAAAGTAAAGCTTGCCTAACCTGGGGAATATTCCATGGATACGTTACATTAACCGCAAAGCTTAGTATTGATATATCAGGTATTAGTATAGTCACGTAACCGGATTTATTAAGTGCCGAAACATAGGCGGGTGTTGGATCCCATGAGGGCCACCATGTGTTGCCAAGTTTAAGAGCCTCAGCTAAAGTAGTGCCTGTAGATGTAGATACCCTATAAACCGTTATCTGTGGGTAATACTGCCATGTGTGGAATGGGATGATTTTATTCCACGTGGCTAATAATGGCACACCATTGAAGTATTCCGGCTCAAGAACAAAGGTTATTGAAGTTGGGCTAGTAGACCACTTAGCATAGTAGGGCGCCAATGACCATAATGGTACCACTAGCTTTGAAATATTATCCTCACCAAAGTAAAACGCCTGCGTAGCATTCATAGTCTTCAGCTCCATTACTACATTCTTCCACACAGGCCATGGAGTATTTACAATACGTTCCATTACTAACCAATACCATCCTGTTGCTGACCAGTAGTCGAAGTGTATTGATAATGTGTAGTTGTTTATGACTATTAGGTCTTTATCAGCGTTCTGGGGC
>NZ_JBMFVA010000035.1:0-8657 GCF_049966235.1 Vulcanisaeta sp. | reverse complement strand
GGGGTATTTCTTCGATTGAGGTTGCAAATATAAAAATGAGCGTTATCGTGCAAAATGGTTCTGTTGAACTTAGGGTACGACGCAAGGACTATGGGGATGCCGTGAGAATTTTGGAGACACTTAGGAATGCAGGCTATGAGAGGGTTGAGTTGAGCAAGCGAAGTAATATGTATGTGGTCTACATAAGCATGGACGTAATAAAGAAGTACCCTGAGCTTACCGCCAAGGTCTGCGAAGTATTGAGGAGAATGCACGAAGAAGCAAAGAACAAGGGCAAGGAAAAGAGAGCACGGTCAATAGCCAAGGCAATAAAGAAATTGAGAAATGAAGATGGGTTAAGCGTCTCACTATAAGACCCCACCCAAGGGCCCACGGGCCAATTCAAACCTCCTTTCCCCAATAAAAATAAACCTGGGCTTAAGACGTACCTAAGCACTAGGCATGGTACTAGGTTCGTGGTTGTTCTGTTCAGTCTCGATAGTGGTGAGTTATTAGCCATTATTGAGGCTGATAGGCTTGGTCAGTTGAGGACTGGGGCTGCCTCGGCAGTGGCTACTAAGTACATGGCTAGGGGGGATTCGTCAGTCCTTGGTATTGTGGGTTCTGGGGTCCAGGCGAGGGCTCAGTTTGAGGCCCTGAGTAGGGTCTTGAACCTCAAGTTGGTTAAGGTCTTCAGTAGGTCTCGTGGGCATGCCGAGGAATTTGCCAGGTACATTGAATCTAGGGGTTTTGACGCAGTTGTTGCTGGTGATTATGAGGAGGTTTGTAGGGGCATCGATGTTTTGGTCACTGCGACTAATTCGAAGGATCCGTTCATACGTGGTTCATACATAGCGCCTGGAATGCACATTAATGCCATTGGTAGTAACTGGGCCAATAGGGCTGAGTTGGCGCCTGACGCTGTGTTGAGGGCTGATGTGATTGCGGTTGATGATGTGGCTCAGGCTAGGGAGGAGGCTGGTGACTTGATAATGGCTGGTGATGTTGTTTGGTCTAGGGTTGTTCCGCTGGCTGACGTTGTGGTTGGTAGGGTTAGGGGTAGGCCCAGCAATGGCTCTGTAACGGTGTTTAAGTCCCTGGGCATTGCCGTGGAGGACCTTGTTCTCGCTAAGTTGATTTATGATAGGGCTGTTAGGGAGGGGAGGGGTGTTGAGGTTGAGTTTAGGGGCGTGTTTAGATGAGTTAATGGGCAAATTGTCTCTAAGCCTACGTATGTGCTAATTAAATGCGGTATTTTATATCGCAATAACTTCAATTTCGTCTTCACATAATGATGGGTGGATGGTTATTGTACGTATCAATGCGTAGGCTATGGATATGGCTATGTTGGTTAGTGTGTTTATGAGTACTGTGGTTGGTTTTGGAGCCCATGCGCGTTGGTTTATGATTATTGAGGGCCACGCCAAGAATTGTTGATGGATTAGGGCTAGAATAAGTGGTGCGGTATAGTTGATTAGAAGGCTTATGCCAATTACCATTCCTATAATTTCAGGAAAATCTACGCGAACTTCTATAATCCCAGGCTTGTCGTTGTGCCGTAAACAAGATGTTCCACTCCATATAATGATCTCCGTAAGGATTATAGACGCCGTAATACCTGCCAACCTCACTACCATGGCAGGATCCATACTAAGTCAGCCTTACCTAGAATTATTTAAGATGTCGATTTTTAAAATAACCACGTATTGCTAATGAAGAATTCAACCCCTCGTGCCAAGTCCTTTACGTAGCGCCCTAGGGATTTATCGTCCTTAGATGGAACATTACTTAATGGGTGCACTAGGCTCACGATAGTATTGACACGCCTATTGGGGAGCGAGGTTATGAGGGCTTCGGTGTGGGGCATATGGTAGTAATATGAGGGCTGAGGCTAACGTCATTATCGATGCAACAATGAAGGTGGCAGGCACGCTCAAGGAGGCTATGGGCAGTACTATGAATGCACCCGTGAGCCGACCAACCTCGTTTAGGGTGGTTGATGTGGAGAATATGCCGGCCAGCACGTCGCTTCTCCGCCTCAGTTGTATGAAGGTTGTGAGGGCTACGCCGAACATGGCCATGAAGAACCAGCGGGTTAGGGCTAGGGCCAGGCCAGGGCGGCGTTGTGATTATGTGTTTTGATCATGATTTATCCAGGATGGGTAAGTAATGGAATGCTTAGATTAAAGCAAATAGCCACCCTCTGGGCCTACTTCCTCGAGCTCGCCCGTCCTTGGATTGACCTTAAATCCATGCGATTCAAGGGCATGCACGCCGAGGAGTGGTATTGGCGTTTTCGGGGCAGCAATCATTACGGGGGTCTCTCCTGCCCTTAACCTCGGCCTCCTCAACATATACCTTGTCTTTTTTCTCTCGAGCCGTTGGCCATCACTAATTACACGGTGTAGGGCGTTTCGATAAGGCCTAGTTCCCTTATTGTGTCTGGGTCTAGGACTATGTATGTTGAGCCTGTGTCGATAAGCATTTTGATCTGCTTTGAACCTTTACTCCCCTTTATCACTACGTCGGCGTACACGTGACCCACATAATTTAGTTATGAGCCTTAAATATAAAAAATACAAATTAATTTTTATTGTGTTGGCTTTCTTTGGCTTTTTCAATCCCCTATGCTTTTTAACCCAGTTCCTTATAATTACTACTATGCGTAATAGGGTACTCATTAAGGTAGGGCTTATCCTGGAATTCCTAGCTGAGCTTCTGTACTTCATTGCCATTGTATATCCAAGGTACTTTAGTTTTATCCTTATTCTGTTAATTACGTCGATATATGTCGTATCGTCTATGATGATGTACCTGGGCTTTAATGGACCTGGTTACTCACTAAGTATTGGTTCTATTGGTGCGGTTTTGCTAATGCTCGGTTCATCAATATTACTAATAATGCACCTTACGTCAACATCTTACGTGGTTACAATGATTGGTATGGGTATTGCCTTCCTTGGTGATGTCTCAATATCCCTATTTTTCTGGCGAGCTTCCCAGGGAGATGTTTTCATTAAGGTTGGTGCGGTACTTAACGTGGTTCCTGTGGTTACCTTTATCGGGAGTTTATTGTTAGCGATTGGTATTGATAGTGTTAAGGACATTAGTTAGGTCATTGACTGTGTCTATGTCGATCAGGACCTCGGGACCGCACTCTACGGTACAAACATCAGTCCTATGCCTCAGTATTTCCCGTGCACCCACGTCACCGCTTAGTCTCATTAAGTCTGGAAATAGGGATTTACGTATCAATACTGGGTTTCCTCTAACACCGTTATGTGTGGGTATTACTGCCGTGCACCCCTCATGGTATGCATTGAGTATTTTGTTTATGGTTTCCCTAGTTATCAGCGGCATGTCCGCTAGCACTATGAGCACCGCATCATAGTCCTGAAAGAACCTTATGCCCAGCTTTATTGACGTGCTCATGCCCTCCTTATACCATGGATTATAAATAACAATCTCATTGCGTAGGTATGGCAATAGGTCATTGACATAGGCGCCAACAATCACGACCCTATCCAGACCCTCCACAGCCCTGAGGACCCTCGTTATTGCTGGCTCACCATTAATACTCACCAGTAGTTTATTCCCACCAAACCTCCTGCCCTCCCCAGCGGCTAATATTACTGCTCCAACCCTCATTGCCTTAATCAGGCATGTCCAGTGGGCACATATTGATTTTATAATTATCGTTGCTCATTAATTCGCGCAGTATGTCCGTGTTGATTGTATCCATGGTCGCTACGTAGTGGTTGGGTTGTTGGCTTATTGATTCATCATTGACGTTGTTGTTCAGGCTGTTGCCTATTAGTATCCAATGCATTACTATGTTTATAGTTGTTAGTAATATTAATGCCGTGAGTATCACCACGAGTTTTTTGCCTACTACGTAATCATGCGCATTCCTCCTGCTGTTCATTGACGTTTCTTGTTCCTTCTTTATCATCAGCCTTTCAATATTTATTCTATCCATTGGTCCTACATAGTGCCATACCCTACCATGCCTAATATAGACGTAAAGCCCTGAGCCGCTGCTCCTAATTACTACTGTGCCTTCTACACCACATTTGGGGCAAATCCCTTTACCAACTACGTAAGTCTTACTCATAAAACTTTACAAGGAAAGAAGGAAAAGAGATATTTTTAAGAGTTTATAATTGAATCATTCATTAGTCCTCTATTGATAATTCGTACTCAACCTCATCCTCGTACTGATAGGGAATAACGTTTGTGGCATTGTATTTGGTTATGTTCTCCTGAGGTCCGCATTGGAATTCTCCCTGGAACTCGCCATACTGCGTACAGTTACCTACCAATTGAGTGCTAGTTGTGTTTGTTGCATTTATATTCGTACTATGTATTATATTTACCTGGGTATTACTACTTTGATTTACCTGCTGTGCCAGGGCTATGAGTACTGATATGACCGCCGTCATCATCGCTATTACTAAGGCGTACTTTACTAGGTTCATGTTGGTCACTGGTATGGGCTACCTTGTCACAAATAGCGTTTCTCCGTGAAAATTTGCGATGACTTCCGTGAAACTTTGTACGTCTGTATTGCAGATTCTGTGTTCCGCAAAACCCTTATTAGGTGCTGTGTTTCTCGATTACGTATGTTGAGTTACGTATTTACGGGTCTGCATGGATACGTCCTCATATTCATCCTTATGGTTCTCGAGGGTATGTCCTTGCCTATACCCAGTGAGGTTGTTATGCCTCTCGTGGGTTATTACGCATCCCTAGGCCTTATTGACCCTGTCCTCGGTGTTTTGGCTGGCACCTTGGGTAGCCTTGTTGGTTCTTTGATTGATTACTACATGGCCTATTACCTTGGTTTACCATTCCTAATTAAATATGGTAGGTTATTCGGTATTGACAAAAATAGGCTTAACGCCCTCAATAGGTGGTTCAGTAGGTATGGTGTCTTTGCCGTATTTGGCTTTAGGTTCTTACCTGGTTTTAGGGCGCTTATATCATTTCCTGCGGGCTTGGCCGGCATGAGGATTGTGAGTTTTATTGTCGTTACGTTCTTGGGGCATTTAGTTTGGGATTCAATCCTTGCATATATTGGTTTCTCATTCGCAGCTGAATGGTCGCTGATCATAGGTTTGATCGATAGGTATTTGTACGTTATCACGGGTATAGCTGTGGTCATAATATTGGTATACATAGTATTGAGACTTTATGTAAAACCAAGGTGCGGTGATTCCATTAAGTTGTGCGATTAGGTATTAATGTTCATCATTTGTCTGAAGCTCCGATGTTTTCCTCCCTGCCATGCCTCACAATCCTTATCCTAGTCCTTAATGGCACATGAAGTCCAACCCTCTCGAGTATTTGGTAAAGTTCGGAATCCTGGAGCTCACCTAACCTATCGCTTAGATACAGCTCCACTAATTGTCTGAACACCTGGACGGCAGTATCTCCATAGAGCTGTAATGCATTATCTATTATCTCTCCAGCCCTCTCGCCCTTGGTGATTTGTCTAATTAATTGAATGACCTCCTCATTAGTAAGCTCACGCTTGGCGCTTGCGCTTTGCTGGGCTTTGCTCATTATCTCCATCATTATCTTCATCATTATCCTCCTTCTCTCAGTATCGTCAATGCTCATTGTAGATCAATAATTACTTACCAGCTTAAAAAGCTTGGTCTCTTGCTCACCATCGATAGTTTTTTTAACTTATTCTAAACTATCGCCTATTGTGGAATTATTAATTAGCGTTAAGCCGATTAAGGACTTACCCAAGCTGAATGTCCAGGCTGAACTCGACATTAGGGGTTTCCCAAGCGTTAATAAGTTCCTGCCGACCCTGGCCGTGGAGCTTGAGGACCTTGGACTTAGGATTGGTCAAGTTAAGGTTGGTTACCTGAGAAGAAGAGGTGATGCAGAGAGGCTTGTTGCGCTTCTTGATTACTTAAATGTGAACTCCATGGTGGCTAGACCTGGTATTAATGACGTTAATACCTTAGCCGAGTTACTTGATGAGGCATCCATGTATGGCATTAATATCGTTTGGGAATTTGGTGTTGGGGACTTCCTGAGGAGCCCAGGTGAGGTTACTGAGTTTGCCAATAAGGTTTCTCCGCATAGGCTTAGTCTCGCACTTCATGTTGCCAGGGAGAGGGGTTTGAGGGATTTCACCAGGAGGTTTGTTGAGTTGAGTGGTTATGTTAAGGCTATTTACTTCAGCAATAAGAGGGGTGGTTCCTTTGGTTTGCCAATATTCGATGGTTTAATTGATTTCCTTAAGCTAATGAAGGTTCTCCAGGTGCTTAGGTATGAAGAGAACATAATCCTCCACTACCTACCAAGTTATTATGGCAGGTATGGCGTGGACCTCGAGGTCCTTAACTCTTTCATAAACTCCCTGGGCAGTGGCGGTGCAGATAGGAGATTAGTTAAGTCGATAGAGAGGATAGTTGGTGAGGTGCTTGGTCAGGGGCAGGGGTAAATCAGTTCTCGCCATTACGACCTACATAATTGCCTTAACCTGTGTATTGCATTCAATCATTCTTTCTTTGATCATTACTGCTTGATTAAAGGCTTAATAACTAACCCGGGGAGTTAGTAACTAATGGGGGGAGTTAGCCATGCTATTCAGCGTAGAGCCCAAGGCAACCATAAGGGATCTCTATGATAGAGAGATTGAACTCAACGAACTAAGGAACAGCGTGCTTAGGGGTGATAGGCTCATTGCTGTTTATGGTATTAGGAGGATTGGTAAGACGAGTTTAGTTAGGGCCTTCCTAAGCGACCTTTCTCAACCATACGTACTTATTGATGTGAGACAGATATACTTTGTTGAGGGTAATGTTAACGTTAGTAGCCTGGTTAGACACGTTCTTGATGGGTTCCGGAAATTCATGAGAAAGGGCGAGAGGCTTTGGGAAGGGTTTAAGGATGCGTTAAGGGGTATAAGCTGGGTTAGGGTTAGCGCAGGTGGTGTTGAAATTAAGTTGTCTAGGAAGTCTAGGGCCAACTTAATAGAGCTGCTTAATGCGGTTGATGAGTGGTGTGGTCGTAATTCCACGAGGTTTATACTGGTTTTTGATGAGGCTCAGTACATGAGGTTTTCGAATATTAGGTATGATGGTGTATTGGCGTGGGCTTATGATAATTTAAGTAATGTCACGTTTATAGTGACTGGGAGTGAGGTCGGAGTTTTAAGGAATTTCCTGAGGATTGATGATCCAAAGGCGCCGCTTTATGGTAGGCATGTCAGGGAGATTTACGTGGATAGGTTTAGTAGGGAGACGAGCATTAATTTCCTGAGGAGAGGCTTCACTGAGTTGGGCATTGAGGTTAATGATGGTGAGTTGAATGAGGTTTATGAAAAGTTGGATGGTATTGTTGGTTGGTTGACGTTATACGGTTACTTAAGGGGTATTGAGAAGTTGAGCCACAGGGAGGCCTTGGACAAGGTGTTCAATGATGGTGTTAAGCTAGTACTTAGTGAGCTTGATGCTGTTATTAAGCCGTCAAGGGCTAGGTACCTGGCAATACTCAACGCCGTGGCCCGTGGGTTAAATACGTGGAGTGAGATTAGGAGGTATGTTGAGGTTAGGACAGGCGAGATCTCTGACACGGTTTTTAATAAGCTCATAAGGAATCTCGTTAGGTATGGCTATCTGAGCAAGGTAAATAACACTTACGCCATACCTGACCCAGTCGTTGCTAAGGCTGTTACGGAAGTTCATATCGGTTAAAGGGCTTTTACGGTACTGGTGCTTAGGCATATCGTCAGCGGTAGTAATACGTGATCTAAAGTGTTAATTAATATGTATTTAGCAATGTAATAGGGGACCTTAGATAAATTAAGCATACATAATTAGGTATCACGAATTCCTTGACCCGATGTACGGGGAAGCGGCTATGGGGCTACCCAATTACTAAATTTTTTATTTTTAGATTTACCATAAATATAGTGGGTGAGGTGGTGGGTCACGTATTTGTTAGCGTTCGCTTTAGGGGTAGGGACGAGTTCACCATGGAGAAGGTGCCAGTGGATACTAGCGCATCCTTTACGGTCATGCCCCTGGAATTGGCTAGGGAGCACTTCGTAGAGACTCCCTTCGAGGCTGAGGTTAGGCTTGGCGATGGTAGGGTGGTGAGGGCTAAGGTGTTCATTGCTGAGACCGAGATTGAGGGTAGGAGAGGCCCTGTCAGGATACTCGCGTTCAGCGGCGCAATGCCTGTAATAGGTGTTGATACCCTGGAAACCCTTGGGCTCAGGGTAGACCCGGTGACCGGTAGGATTGAGAAGACCGAGTATTACATGTTAATTGTATAATCGTTGCAAGTACTATCAATCATCCATCATTTATACTAGAAGCCACTTAAGAAATCTTCTTCAGGGACTACGTTATTGATTGGTTCACCTTCATGTATTAGGAATTGTATGAGACTTTTGTCCCTGGTTAATAACTTTAGGTTCCTAGTGATGGCTGTGGCATATAAAAGCAGGTCTATTAGATCGTTGAATCCCCTATGTTTAAGCCTAAGGGCTTTAACGTAACCGTCAATTGTTGGTTCAGTAAGTGTAAACTCATCGTTTATGATCTTTAATCCCCTCATCACGATACCCTCATCGTAATCGAGTCTGGAGAGCTTACCCAAGATCTCAATAATATTATACTGTGTGTAATAGAACTCAGCCCTGAACTTCC
>NZ_JBMFVA010000034.1:0-8968 GCF_049966235.1 Vulcanisaeta sp. | reverse complement strand
CGATTGGTATTGTTAAGCATGGGCTTAATGATGATGTGGTAAGGTCCTCACCTATGGGTGTTGATGGATTAATTGAGATCTTTGATGAGTTCATTGATGGGTTAAGGAATATTGATGGATTCTCACACCTAATAATAATTTCACTACTTAATAAAGTAACTAAGGAACAGCAGAAGGTACTTGTTGTTAGGCCTAGAAGACTTGTGAGGTTCGGTATTGCTGCTAATGAGTTGCCTGAGATCGGCGTATTCGCCACCGATTCACCACATAGACCCAATCCAATTGGACTTAGTATTGTTAGGCTCGTTAATAGGGATGGTAGATTCCTCAGGGTTTCTGGGCTTGATCTATTTGATGGAACACCGATACTTGATATTAAACCGTATACACCCGATAGGTCTGTTGGGATTAATGACTTAAGGACACCAAACTGGTATTCTGCGCTTTGGAAGAGGATTGGTGGTGGCGTTATTTAACTTCAAATAAAAGTTTATAATTCTAAGTTTGGACATTAATTGCTTGATAGCGATGGAGAGGATTGACCAAGTGATTAAGGAGTCACTGAGGTATCACATTATTAATGAGGTTAATGGCAGGATTAGGATACGCATTACTGATGACACAAGGGCTAAGTTGATAAAGGCAAGTTATGGAATTTACAACCACTCTACGGTGGAGCTATGTCACTGGACAAAGAGCGCTCTTGTAAAGGGACAGAGTTGTTATAAGTTTAAGTTCTACGGTGCGCCAGCCGGTGGCTCACATAGATGCGCTGAGTTTAGCCCGGTGGGTATGATATGCAGTAATAGGTGCGTCTACTGCTGGAGGCCGACCGAGTCCTTTGACTCCTTCATACCCAGTGAGGACTTGGTTGATGATCCCGAGGAGATTGTTCAGGGAATACTTAGGGAGAGGTATAGGCTATTGACTGGCTACTTCGGAAACCCAAAGTCCAAGGACAGGGCTAAGGAGGCCTTGGTGCCAACACACTGGTCAATATCGCTATCCGGAGAACCAACTCTGTACCCAAAGCTACCGCAGCTCGTTAGGTACCTCAAGGATTTACCGAGTACCAAGTCCGTGTTCATAGTCACGAACGGGGAACACCCAGAAATGCTTGAGAGAATGCAACGTGAGGATGCATTGCCAACGCAGCTTTACCTGTCATGCAATGCGCCGAATAAGGAGTTGTTCTATAGGATTAATGTGCCGGTTATGTATAGGGAGGATGCATGGGAGAGGTGGTTGAGGAGCCTTGAGTTACTTAGTAGGTTGAATACGAGGACCGTTATTAGGATAACCCTGATAAGGAGCCTTAACTACGACTTTAAGTACATACCCGAATTCGCAAAGCTCATGCTAATCGGCAACCCACACTTCATTGAGGTTAAGTCCTACATGCACCTAGGCCACTCAACCTTCAGATTAAAGAGGAGTGACATGCTTAGGCATGAGGAGGTTAGGGAGTGGGCTATGAAGTTACTTGGTGAGATTAACAGATTGGGTGGTAACTTCAGATACATGGATGAGGATGAAGCAAGTAGGATTGTTGTACTACAGAATATGAGTAGATACATTGATAGGTGGATTGTAAGACCCGAGGAGCAACGTAAATACAGCAATTACGTTTAATCATATTAAAAGTTTCCATGAATCAACCTGCTTAATCGTGCCATCACCATGAATGTAATATTTATGGTATTCGCCATTATTTAATACATAGCAATTACCAACGATGTTCGGTTTATAATAATCAATTACTGTTGATGATGCGTAAACAAAGCCTCCAGGTACCTCACATCGATAAAGCCTATAATACTCCTCTCTAAGGGTTTTCTTATAATCATCAACAACCCTATAATAACTACCAATAATAAGACTAATCAAGTCATCCCTAACTAATGCAATACCAAGATTTGCTCCAGACCTGGTGAACCTTAGTATCCAACTCAAGTCATCCCTAGTTATGTCGCCTTTAATCCTTCTCGCGAGAGCTATGTTTGCTATGTACGTATCATTAAACCTAACTGCATAATCTCTGCCAATACCGACCTCCTTGGCGATATCATCCCTGTAAAACGAGCCATTATGAATCATGTAAAGCTCAAAGCCATCAGCAGTCTCGGTCTTAACAGGATGAGTCGAGAACACATTAATTGGCGTACCAGTACTTGCTGCTCTTGCATGCATCATCATTAAAACAGTATCATCATACGCACTACTTAGAAAACCACTTACAATACTAATTGCATCATCCATAAATATAGCCCTAACACTCCTGTGATACAGGGTAGATGAATTATTAACCCTGATAAGAAGGACTCCCCAACCATCACTATGTTTTTCCTCATTAAGGAAGTCCTTACCATATGGGTCCATTGAAGCTGCCTGCACTAGGCTCTTACTAATACTAATCAATGTTTCTTTAGCATTGCTAAACCTGCCAACAGCAACAACAAACCTACACATACCTACCTGATCGAGATGATGAGAAATTAATAAATGTTTTGTGTTCTACAATTGAACATAAAACTTATTAGGAAGTATACCAAAATAAACAATTATTATGTTTACCATAGCATTTATATCAGCAAGCGGCGGTGCAGGAAAAACAACTCTAGCTATAAACACAGCCGCATCTTTAGCTATCGATGGTCGCAAGGTCCTATTCATAGATTTCGATCCATCAGCAATGGCAACCCGTGTATTACTGGGTAGGACATTCGACGAATGCAATTTAAAAACCCTAATGAAAAAGCTCGTTGATTACAGCAGGGGCTACTCAAGGAATATGCCCACAGTTAGCGAATGCCTGCATCAGCATAAAATACCAGGAAATAACGCAGCTTTCCACGTATTACCTGGAGGTAACTTAGACGAAATTAGTAACGATATCAAAAATGTACCAAATTGGGGATCATTACTTAAGGTACTCGTTGATAAAATAATGGAAGAGATGAGTTACGACTTCGATGTAATAACTCTAGACTCACCCAATTGGGTATATCAATTCTTTGAAATGACATTTTCATTAGCTCCACTCTATGTAGCTATCACGAGACCTGGCATTCAGGAGATTACTAAATTCATAGATTTCCTTAGGCAAATTATGGATATGTTATATAATCAGAAAATATTCGTACCAAACAATAAGAAGTATGACAGCCTAGTATCATACATAGTTAACCAATATAGATCAAATATGAAGGCTCAAGACGTCATGAAAACTTGGCGTGAAGCAAAAGAAATAGTAAGTAAGGCATTCCCAAATATTCGACCATTAACTAATAATAAACCTGATAAGTATTACGGCAAGGAAAACACAGAATTTGTGGGATTTAAACATGTGGATGACATTTCCCTAGATTCATATGTGGAGGACGGCCCACTATACACCAGAAAGCATAAGGAAGAAGATAAAATAAAGCCTATAAAGCAGTTCAAGGCTTATTACGAATCATTAATGCAGTTCATTTCAGAAATGGCACCTGTCGAAGTAGCTCATTAAACTAGGGTGTTAAAATGGCGAAATTTTGTAGGGAAAAAGAGTACGTAGCAATAATAGCTCGTCGTCTGAATTGCGATGAATCGTACCCAATAAACCTTGGATTCATTAATGTTAAGCCTGACCTGATGTGCAATGGTATTGCCTATGAAGTTGAATGTGAGGATAAGGTTCATTATGGTGTTGGCCAGGCCCTGGCTTATCAATATGGTGGTTTACGAGCAGGACTTATAGTGATAGTCATTGATGAGGATAGTAATAAGATGAAACAATTAATTAATTTCCTGAAGTGGATAAGTGATAAATTAAAAATTGATGCACATATACTTAAATGCATACGCTACGACTGTGAATTGTTAAAAATTGCGTGACTAGTTATTGATAGAGTATTTTCTCTATTCTTTCTTTGACGTAATCCAGACTCATGAGTATTAACCCAAGGTTTGAGTCTTCACGGGCAAGACTAACTAGGACTACTTCATTGTTTATTGGGTACATGGTAATAAGATACTTACTCGCCCTAAATAGAAGTAGATTTGTATTGCCAATGCCTGACTTACTAAGTATCCTATCAACAGTGCCCTTAACGGCTGCAAAAACAGCGCTCAATGACTTAGCATTAATACTATCCCTCATTACCGAGGAAATAACAAAGCCATTCCGATGAATAATCATAGCTCCTAAAACCTCATTGCCAGTATTATTTACAAAATCCCTCAATGCAAGGTTAACCTCAACACCTAACTTAGACATGCACTTTATATCAAAAAGAAACCAATATTTAAATTTTTACTTCCACGAAGATCACGGAAAATATTATAAATAATCAAAGACGAAACATAAAATACTTCCTACAAATCTGAAATAATGTTCAAAAAGCAATTGATCAAAAACGCAATACAAAGGCAATTTAAAATATAATATTGATAAAAAATAATGTAAATAAAAACTAATAAAATCATAGAACCAAGTAATAATAAGGATCATTTATTAACTATGAATTACATGTGTGAGTGGGGTCGGGCGCGCGCATAGTTATCGATTATATTCTATTGCTAATTAATGTTCAATTCTACAATAATTATAACCTATTTATTAACCGTTACAATTGTTTATAAACTATATACTAATAAATACAACACTATGATTTCTCATACTCCCTGCCAATAATTAAGTAGATCTCCTGTCCTTTAGCCTTACTTGTTAAGTATTGTGACACCTCACTTGGTGCATTTTCAACTGCAAGTAGCCTAAGGTATGTTTTCTTACCAGTGAATTTCTCAGAGGCTATGGCGGAGGTGTTGAGTCTCTCTAATTTTGACTATTGACCTCTTCAATACTCCTTAGTGTTACCGTAACCTCACCCTCCACAAGCCTCTGAACGGTCTTATTCAAGTCATTAACCGCATTAATTAATTGCTTAATTGAAGACTGAACATCAGAAATGCCGAGTAACTCCACCACAGCCAACCTAAACTCCTCATCTTCCTCTAATGCCCTAAGAAGTCCTTCTTCTCATCAGGTCTTAAACTCATTAATTCTCTATAAATTCATGTGTGCTGAAAATAAAAACCTATTCTTGGTTCATAAGAATTACACGGTATAACTGCTTAAATATACATTATATATTACAATCATCCTTATTAGGATAATTCTTTAATAATAATTAGTTATTGGCAATGCATATGGCTAACAACGTGTCGGTCTTCAGGGCTATAGAGAACCTTAAATGGTCAAGCGCACATACCTGGTCATTCATAGCCTTCGCCCTTGGCCTCCTCTTTGAGGCATACCTAGTCGGTATTGCTCCAATCGCCACAGGCTGGTTCTCACTCCCGTCATACCTAACCGCACTGACTTTGATATGGCCATTCCTATGGCTAATAGTTGGTTTAATATTCGTTGGTCCTCTCTCCGATAGGTTTGGTAGGAAGAGACTCTTCATTTTGACCATGTCTATGTATGCGGTTGGTATTGCGTTGTTCATAGTGACAACACTGGTCATACCAAATTACATATCGCTACTCATCACCCTAGCCATAATGCTTGCGGCAGCTGGTGGTGAGATGAATGTAATATTGACCGATATGCATGAGGTAATGCCGAGAAGACACAGGAGTAAGGCCGCCTTCTTTCTGATAAACTTCATAAATGTTGGGCTTATGCTCGTGTCCTTCATAAGCCTGAACACTCAGTTGATTGGGCCGTTTTATCAAAGGCTTGCCATTGGGATTATAGGCATTGTGATGCTCATCGTGTTGGTGATTAGTAGGATGAAGATGCCGGAGTCCATAAGGTGGTTGGAGAGGAAGGGTAGGATTAATGATGCGATTAGAGAGGTTGAGAAGTACTATGGGGTTAGGCTCGATTCAGGTAACCTTCCTATTAATGAGATGCAGGTGAGCAGGCCCATTATTCATCCACCACTTTGGTTTAGATTCATTGTTGCAGTATTAATGATGACTGCTAATGACCTTGGCTTCGGCCTTCTCTCATACGAGGTTGGACCTATTTATTTTAGTAGTCAGACTGCTCTTATAATATTAATAACGGCATTAGCCGAGTTTATTGGTGGATTATTCATAGCGCCCTTTGCTGATAGAATTAGTAGAAAGGTTATTTTGCTGTTCTCCACAGGTGGAGCCGCTGTCACGACTTACGCAATTATTGCATTAATGAAACCCATAGTTAGTAATTTCACCTTTTTCCTTATCATGGACTTCATACTCAACATATTCATTGGAATTCAGTATTTAGCCATGGATACATTTAAGGGCGAGTTGTGGCCAACTGAGCGTAGGGGTACATTCGTAAGTTTAGTCAGAGTAATATCGATTGGTTCCTTAATACCTGAGACGATATGGGCCGTATCTGCACCACTCAATCAATTCTTAATACTCAACATGGGCGTTTGGACGATGGGTCTCGCGGCGGCTATTGCCTGGTTTATATGGGGCATTGAGACGAGTAAGGGAACGAGCATAGTTATTACCTCGGGTGAGATACCCACTTAAATGAAATAGATGAGGTTTAAATTAGGATGCTAATTTAAAAATTGTTTTATTGGTTTAGTGTTACGTAAATATTGCCATTATTATTAACGGTACTAAAGACAATGGTGAAGCCATTATTTAATGCGAGATCTATGTGCGAGCCATAGCAGAATATCTGTGGAATTCCTGTTGAGTATGCACTTCCACCAACATTAATAGATATTGGATCCTCCGCAGTACCATTCATGGTATATATAGCCAATGTCAATGTGCCTTCACTATGTGGTGGTATGATTATAGATGGATCGAGATTGCATAGTGCTGATCCTATTGTGGTTGTTCCGCCAATTATGAGTTGGTTATTTCCTTTATTAACTATGTTTATTGTTATTGTAACCAAATTGTAGGTTTTACTAACAGTGGCGCTGGTCGTGATGTAGCTCGGGTTATTGTAGTTAGTGCTCCAACCGCTTGCTAATGATGATATCATACTTTCTAAATCCTTTATATTAAAGTGGAAGGGTGCAAGTATTGCTATTGCAAGAGCTACCAAAGTGACTACTATGAATATATGCGAAATATCCATAGTACCCGAATTACCTTTGTATATCATTAAATGAGTATACAAAGACTGGTATTTAAGTTTTTCTTCAATTTTCCAATGATGTATTGATTGTAGTAGGTTCTTTTGTTATTATTTTCAATTTCTTATTTAAGGAAAATAAAAATAAATACCTCCAATATAGAGCACTATGCCCTTAAAATCCAAAATAAGGATACCCATAGCCTTCATAGACCCAGCGATAGGTGATCTAGGAGGTCCTCCGGAATCGATAAAATGGATTGAAGAAAAGAAAATGAATCTGCTTAATACCTTAAAGACACTCTATCCTGGGGTGGAGTTCGTTGGTTATGATATTAGGGATTTATCGGATATACAGGCCTTCTTGAGCAGTGAGGGTGATGCTGTTGGTTATGTCGTTGTTTCTTTTAACTCGATAATGGGGCTCATAGATCCAATAATTAGGAGTGGAAAGCCTACAATCATTATTGCCGAGTCGTACGCAGGTGCTGGTGAGTACATGCTTGGGATCAGTAAGGCTGTTGATGAGGGCTATCCCGTGATTGGTATTGCTACACGTAATATAACAAGCCAGGAGGCTTTGGCTAAGGTTAGGTACTTAATAGCGCTTGTCAGGCTTCGTCAGAGTAAGATATTGTTCGTTGTCTCGCCAAGCCTAAGATCTCACCTCTATTGGCAGTTTGGTCCTAATACTGATATGTATAGCGTCCTGAGACTTATTCAGTCAATAACAGGGGTTGCTCCAGTTATAATGGATGCTAATGAGTTTAGGTCAAGGTTTTTTGACAATATTGATGCGAAAGAGGCTGAGGAGTGGGCCGAGAGGTGGATTAGGAATGCTGAGGCTGTTCATGATGATTCTAAGGATGAAATAATTAATTCGGCTAGGCTTTATCTGGCTATGAGGAAAGCTGTTAAGGAGCTGAACGTCGATGCCATAGCAATAGACTGCATAGTTCTATACAACACAGGACTACTAAGGGCATGGCCTTGCATCGGCTATATGCAGTTATGGTATGATGGTATAATACCGATATGCGAAGCTGATCCATATGCAGCAATACCTATCCTTATTGCTAAGTACCTCTTTAATAGGAATGGATTTATCGTTAATGTCGGTGTCGATGAGGAAAGAGGCGAATTCATATACCATCACTGTTATGCGCCGACAAACCCCCACGGCAGCGATAAACCCGAGGTACCATATATAATAACTAAAGCACACCTAGGCACCAAGCATGCATCAATACACGTTAGGTTACCAACCAATGAACCTATAACCGTTGTTGGATTTAATCCAGAGGAGAGATTACTATCAATTCACGTGTCTAAAGCCGTAAATAATGAATATGCACCACAGGCCTGCGCTACGAAACTCATAGGTTCTGGAAACGCAAGTATGGTCGTGAGGAATTGGCGTTGGAGGGGTGGTTGGCATAGGGTTATTATCTATGGCGACTTTAGGAGGGAACTGCATGAATTTGCAATTTTGCTTAATCTAGATGCGATTGACGAGGATTTATAATCTCGCAACTCTTCTAAACCACTCACTGGTTTCATGAACAATAGGTGGTTTCCAATAATCCCCAGAAAATGCCTTCAAAAGTCCTATTATCCACAGTAAAAACACACCCAATCCATAAAGTACCTCGAGTGCTAGTGGTATTATTATTGTGAATGCAAAGATAATGCTCACAATTTTAACAAGAATCCAAGCAACTATGACAACAATGGTAAGGCCTATCGATTCAAAGGCCCAGTACCTAACATAGTCATCCCTAGGTCTAACTATTAATGCCACTACTGCTCCAATCACGAATAACGCCCAGGCAATGGCAGCCCAAACCCTACTTTCCCAACTCATGCTCATCAATGCCCACACTAATA
>NZ_JBMFVA010000033.1:2757-9018 GCF_049966235.1 Vulcanisaeta sp. | reverse complement strand
GTCATTGGCCTCCTCCTCGATGCTGAGACCCACCTTCTCCTCCATAGACCTAATGGCCTTAATCTCCCTCCAAATTTTCGCGATGTTTTCGTTTATGTTCTTTATTTCCTGCCATATCCTGTTGTTTTCCTCCCAAAGCTTGTCCTGGCTCTCGCGTAGTGCCTTGACTTCCTGCCACAACCTATTGTTCTCCTCCCAAAGCCTCTTGATATCCTCCCTCATCGCATCCTGACCCTCCCTTAATGATTTAACCTCTTGCCATAATTTCTCGATTTCCTTCCAGGTCTTGTTCTGGCTCTCACGTAGTGCCTTAACCTCCTCCCATAGTTTGTTTTGGTTTTCCCAGAGCTTCTCGATGTTTTCGAGGATTTTGCCTAGGACATCCATCATCACTGACTGGTTCTTAACCAAACCACCCACAGCATCAACCAACTGCCTAAGAGCCGACTGAACATCAGAAATACCCAAAAGCCACAACAGCAAGCCTAAAAACCTCATCCTCCCTCAACAAACGCAAAAACTCATCCCTAAGAGACATCTCAATTAAAATTATTGTTCCTTATTTATAAGGGTTTGTGGTCTAAATAATGACCGTACTACGGAAAGTTGTACTAATAGCTTATTCTCATGATACGATTAGTGAATTGCGTAATTGATCTCGTGTCCCAGATCCTCCTAACTCCCTGCATTAATGATGGAGCATACCCTCTGTGGCTTAGAACTCTTGTTAGTAGGTTCATTGCCCAGAAACCCAGTGATAACTTATACGGTAGTACTAATGACCCGGTAATTGAGGATAGTATTGTGGATAAGGCTAATTCCATTGCACGCCTACACCTTAACTGCTCACATAGTTTCACGGCATCATCACTTAACCAAGTCATTATTGTCATAGCGTCATTAAGCGTTAAAATACCCTCCTTATAAATGGCGTGTAGTATCGTTAGTACGACCTCAGCATGCCTATCTATTGTATTTACCTCAACCCCGTGATACTCACCACGAGTCTTTAACCTAAGAAATTCCTCACCCCTAGCATAGGTGAGGTCAGCGGCTGATGGGTGTACGTATAGATCCACATTAATGCCATTCTTAACAAGCGTTATTGTGTAGGGCTCATAAAGCAACAATCTATAACCAAGCCTAGTTAATTTAGCCGCAGCCAACAAAACCTGGTCCCTCCTAACGAGCACATCAACATCAGCAGGCACATACATGACTGGTTTAATCAGCTTAATGAAGGCATGCTCAATACCACCCAATGCACCCTCGATCTCAGAAACCATGTTAATAATCCTACCTAGGTCATCCTCTTGTCTCCACCGCAACTCACCTCGATAATCAACAACCCTAAGGACATGAAGTAACACCTTATTGAGACCAGCTAACCTAATAATGCCTTGGTCAACCTCGATGCGCTCACCATTAATCAATGCCCTAAGCATCATCCTAAATCTCTCAACGTCATTGAGACCTCTTGTGGTAGTTCTCATTCAATCACCAATCCAATACACTGCAATGACTAAGGTCGGTGCTATGCTTTTAAGTTAAACCAATTAATTTAATGCGTGGAACCTAGGGAATTACTCGAAAGCATTAGGAAGGCCCTGGAACCACTCAATGAGGTGATAATAAATCATCCAATGATTAGGGATGCGGAGGATGGTCGTTTATCTATGAATACCATTAAGGCATTCGTTATGAACCAATGGTATATAGTTAATTACGATCTTAGATCGCTAGCCATAGCCCTAGGCAGGACTAGAAGCACTGCAGAGCTTGAATTCATGAAGATGCTCCTTGATGGCGATTACAATGCTCTCCATGAATTAATGAAGTTAATGAGAGAGTTGGGGATTGAGATTAAGGACCCATTAACGCTTGATATAATACCGGAAGCCGTGCAGTACACGCATTACCTGGCCTGGCTATCAAACTATGCCAGCATGCCAGAGTTCGCATTGGCAATAATAGTAAACATGCCAGTGTGGGGACAAAACGTAGTTAGGCTCGGCAATGCACTACGTAGTAAGTACGGTATTAGGGAGGGTGGATTCTTCGAAGCCTTTAGAGGACCATTTACAGAGTTAGAGAATAAGGCCCTTGAGGTGATTAGGGGTATTGATGATCAATCAATTATAAGGGCTAAGAACATGGCATATATAATTCAGAATTATGAGAAGATGTTTTGGGATGCCATCTATAGTGTGCGTTAATCTTCATCAAAGTAAAATATTTATATAATCATTAATTCCTTTATTATTTATATAATTAATCCTGGACAAACAGTATTTGCCTCAAGAAAATATAGAAAAAGATGTTCTATAGCTTAAGCCTTAAAAATTGGATTAAGTATAATAATACGTGGATTCAGACCCAATAAACCTGGTCAATAACGCACGGAAAGACCTTCAAACCGTGACAAACCTAGTGAATACCTATGAACGGACTAGGGATGTGGATGTTCTTAATGATATCGTGAAACTAAGCCTATCAATTTATGATAACGCTATAAAGGCTTTCCTAGCTGTTAAGGGTATTAGAGTTAGGGACTTGGATTACTTAGTTCAGGTTGCTCATGACTTCATACCAAGTGAAATAATTAGTAGCGATTTAAGGGACTTTCTAATTAAATGCTCATCAACTGAATGCAGTGCGGATTCCATTGTTACTAGGGTTAGGGATTTGGATCGACTTGTTGATTATGTCCATACCGCATCAACACATAGAGCAGTACATAATGGCCTTTAGCCCTTAATTCCATACTTACTAATCAATTCCTTAATCAAAGCCTCCAAATCCTCCCTCTTAACCATCTTACCCTCAATCTCATCAAGCCTCCTCTCAACATCACCAATCCTAGCCCTCAATGCATCTGCATCGCCATAACTCCCCGGCGGTATCACAAGCGCTGCAAGTATTCTTAGCAACATTGTTGGTATTACTAGGGGTAGTGATGCCGTTAGTGTCATAAACCTAATGAGCGTTTCCGGCCTATTCATCAAGGCCCTTATTAATGCCTCTGGATTTGTCATTAGTAAGTCATTTAATGCCTCAATAAGGACTTCAGGGTTCTCCCTGAACCTCCTAATGTCTTCACTACTCATACATAATATCAGTAATTTATGCATTAATAAATGCTGTGGTTATCAACCACTCAACTGCTGATAATCATTATGCCCAGTCACCAACTCAGCCGTGGCAGGGCTAATGGGTAGTACATAAACATTAACCGCATACTCACCAGTGGACACACCAAAGGTGTAGGTTATTGGGTATGGAGCCCACGATGTGCCATTCCAATAAAGCAACGATAGGTATGCATCCAATTCCCTAAACTCAACACCACCTCCATTGCCTGGACCACCAATCACTAACTCAGTATCCATGGGCCAACCATACGGCCCTGAGGACGGACTCGTTATTATGTAGACTGTTGCATTAGGTATTGGTATTAACTCATGGGCATACCAATGAATTGTCGGTTTGAACGTCTCATTACCAAGTCTAAAGAGTACATAACCATAGTTAATCATCACGCCATAGCCCGTAGAGTTCACAGCAATAATTAAAGCACCACTCATCGGAGTCTCAAAACAACCGATCATGCACCTACCGCCCTCATAGACTAAGTTTTGTGATGAACCCACGTAATTAGTAACATCCATCTCACCCTGAAACCAATACTGACCACCCATAACCACAAGAGCATTCTGAATCCAATGAATACTCTCACCACTGCCGTACTTAATGATAACATAGGCATTCAATTGAAGAGAAAAACCTGGTACGGAGGCGCCTGTGGAATTTTCAACAACGGCGTTCGTTATGTTAAAAATACCGAGAATGACGCTAGTCGTTATATTACTGAGATGAGGACCATAATACGCAGCTACGCCCATAGCCGTGTAATTCAAAACCCTATAGACAATACCAGTATTACCGCAGGCAACAAGGTCATAATTACCGGGGTTCAAAGCACTAACTACGTAAATACCAGGTATGGATTCAAACCAAGCATAATTCGTAGGAGCCAGCGGACCACCACCCCAACTACTAAACTGTGTACTATTCAACAAGTAAACCATCGAACCATTGGGGATACCCAGAAATATGGATTCACCACTACTCAATGATAACCCTATAGAACCCCAGGTAAAGCAAGGTGATTGTGTTATGTTCTGTACCTCATTTACAACGGACGTAGTATTAAAACTCAAATAGGCGGTGGCATTTCGTATTAGGGATTCAATAAATCCATTAAATACAGGGTTAATAATAAGTGCTAAAGCCACTAAGGCAATAACCACTATAGCAAGGGCTTCACCAAGCCTCATTGTTAACAGAACATGTGGAGGGAGTAATTAAATCAATCTCTCAGTTGGATTTATGATTAAAAAGAAGTGGAAAGGTTATTTTTAAATTTAATATCTTACATATTTAAGGGCTATGTTGATTAGCTAGATTTAGGGCGTCTTCTTAATGCTAATACAACGGCTATTATTATGATTATTATCACTATAATAACAATGCCTATAATTAATGTGATTGATACCGTCGGTTTAGGTGGTGGGGGTGTAATCGTTAAGCTGACACCTGGTGGTACAACCCAACCCTTGAGGAAGGCTATGACTGAGCCCATATACTCAAATTCCTCCGCTATGAAAGGAAACATATGCCCAGTAATATATGTACAACACCATAGGCCGTTGTTGGTGTTGGGAACCCCGTGAAGAATGGCGCAATTACATAGTCACCTGTGAATAAGTCAGAATAGAAGGTACCCGTACTTAACTCGAGCACTTCTGCCTTTATGCCAAAGGCATTCAATTGCTCAGCAACATTCTGCATCAAGGCAACCCAATCAGTGAAGCCTGATGGTACTATGATGGTTACGGTCCACAAAGTGCCGTTGGGTAAGTACCACTGACCATTAGCCTCCTTAAAACCAACTGAATCAAGTAATTGTGCTGCCTCTGTTGGATTATACGTGTAATTATTCAATTCTGAGAAGAAACCAGGTGGCAATTCACTCCCAAAGAAACTAACTAGGTAATTATCTATACCAGTGATCGTATTTACCGGTATGTAATCTGGCGGATATGCTTCAGCAACCTCAGTCCTATTGATTACGTAAGCCAATGCCTGCCTAACCTGAACCAAATTAAATGGATATACTGTCGGATTTATGATTATACCAACGTACCGATTATTATTACCGGTATTGGCAATAGGGCGTAAAAGCCAAGCCTAGGATCCATACTGAACATCAGTAATGCGGCACCAACGAGCATAGCAGCATTAGCAATGACCGTGGGTATACCCCAAATAAGGAACCACTGGGTATTACCAACATCATTAGTTATCCTAGACAAAATCCTACCAGATTGATACCTATCCATAAATCTAAGCGACTGCCTAAAAATAAATCCGTAAATATTAATCCTAATCTCATTACTAAGTCTCTGCCCCAGGTAATTAAGCAGGTAATTCTGCCCAATCGATAGTATTACCGATGATGCATACGCACTAGCCAATGCCATAATTATGACTTGAAAAAGCCCCAAATCCCTAGAACCCTTAATCAACAATACATTATTTATCAAGATCTTTAATAAGTATGGAGGCACGAGGACCAATCCCGTCAAGGCAAGTGTCAATGCAGCACCAACGGCAATCTTAAATCTATAGGGCCTTATTATATCGAGCAACCACATAATGACCCTAGACCTGGACCCCTTATCGTGGTTACCATTACTTGCACCATCAGTTAAGGCACCACTTGCCTGACCCTCGGTCAACGATGCCAAAATTCCAACGAGTACACTCATATCCTCCTTATACCTATTGGTAAAACTAACAATAGTGGTATCAACACCGCCATACTTAACCATGATCCAATTAATACCAAAACCCTCAACCAACTTAACATCCCTCAAATCCCTAAGTAAATACGTGGACTTAGAAACCCCGTAGTCCACAACCAACCTATCACTAAACAACAACACCTTAGCATTCCCAAACATGCCATTTGGAAGCAAATCTACAGCAAACTCTCTCAACGGTTTATCATCACTTGACATACTACGGTGAATATCGATAAAAATACATGTTTATAAGCCAAAGCACATCGCGCAAAATTAATGAAAGAAAGACCATAGACTCTGAAAGTTACTCTTAAATAAATCAATAAAAACAGTACTACTGAAATTGAATATGACAAACTTCAGGATAATGGGCAGCGACATACAACATCTATAC
>NZ_JBMFVA010000033.1:0-2658 GCF_049966235.1 Vulcanisaeta sp. | reverse complement strand
AAATCAATAAAAACAGTACTACTGAAATTGAATATGACAAACTTCAGGATAATGGGCAGCGACATACAACATCTATATGTGGAATTAGGGCATAGCGAGAAGATATACGCCGAGGGTGGTCACCTCATCTGGAAGTCACCAAGCGTTAATATAAAGGCCACAACAGGCGGTGGCTTACTAGCTGGTCTAAAGAGAGCCGTCACAGGCGCCAGCTTCTTCGTACTGGAGCTCGAGGGGCCAGGAACCATTGATATTGCAGGCTTTGCTCCCGGCAAGATTGTTGAGATTGACCTAAGTAGTAATGGTATTATGGTTGAACACAGGGCATTCCTGGCCATGGAACCAACAGTAAACTACGACGTCAAACTTGTCGGCCTAGGTTTTGGATGGTTAGGAGGTGAGGGCCTTCTGATGGCTAGGCTCCAGGGCAATGGTAGAGTATTCCTACATGCCATTGGTGACGCCCTAATGCTTGAGCTTAGGCCTGGGGAGAGTATCGATGTTGAGGCCGGCCATGTACTGGCCTTTGACGAGGGCATGAGAGTCGGCATTAGGCGTGTTGGTGGCTTGAGGACAATGCTCTTCGGCGAAGAGGGTTTGTGGCTAGCCCATATCGAGGGGCCTGGTAAAGCTTGGTTGAGAACACTAAGTAGGCAACAGATGATAATGGGTCTCATGCCAGAGCTCGCTCGAGTCGCTAGGTCAGCGTAGTTAATGAGGGCATTGAGCTAGGTTAAAAAATCCATGGGTACCTCAATTACGTGATTTATTTAATATGCACGAGCTTGGCGATTTAACGAGGTAATTTATTGATACAGTGATTATGAGTAGCGCAATTTAGCAACATATTAATTTACCAGAATGAATATAGTCAATACTGAGAGAATGCGGGACTTAAGTCTATTTCCCTGGCAGGAATTTAACATCGAATTCGCAATACTCTTTGGGTCCAGGGTGGGCGGGAGGGTTGTTAAGGGTGATTGGGATATAGCCGTTTGGTTCAACGATATTAATGATTACGCGGACCTACTGGTATCACTGGCTAGGTTTCTTGATGTTAGGGAGGAATTGATAAACCTCGTACCACTTAATTATAGGCTGCCCTGCCAATTAATAATCGAGATACTCCGCCACAAGCCAATATATGTAAGGGACACCGAGAAATACCTAGAGATCAGGTTCAGGCTTCAAAACCCATGCATCGACTTCTTCATAAGCATGAAAAAACTGGGCCTCGGCGAGGCGCCATGGCCATTATAAGCAGGTTGTTGAGGATAGTCGAGGAACGAGAGGCACTACTCAATAGGTACTCACCCGACGAACTAAGCGACATTAAGGCATACTACTCCGCTGTATACCTACTCCAGACACAGGCCCAAGCCCTCATTGACCTAGCCCAGAGGGTGGCAACTCTCATGGGAATGGAGGTTAGCGGTTACGTGGATGCAGGCGAGAAGTTGAGCATACTCGGTGTAATTAGTCCCGAGGACTTAAGGCTTTTCAAGTCGGTAGTAACCTTCAGAAACATCGTCGTTCATCAATACGCAATAGTCGACCTCGAGATAATCAGAAGAATAATCACAAACAAGGAGTACAGGAGGGTTACGGAGCTTGCCAGGAAAATAGCGGGTAGGGTGAACGATCCATAAAGCTATTAAGCAGGAAAACAACCAATACACCATGGGACTGAGCAACTGGTGGTACTACACAGGCTCGGCAACCAAGGCAATAACAATAATAGGCATAATAGCCATAACCCTCCTAGCCATAATAATCGCCAGTCCACACATCAAGCCCCTCCAACCAATCACCAAGTCCCTAGGCCTAATCCAGACTCAAACCGTTATTGTAACCAAGACCATGAATCAAACGGTGATTAGGTATGTGAATCAGACCGTCGTTAAGTACATAAATCAGACTGTGCCGATTTACGTGAATAGGACCGTCTACGTCTATATGCCTGGTAATGCATCCTTCGGCATACCCATCTACAATAATACCGGCACCTGCCATCTATACAGCCTGGTCCTCCCGAATGGGACTATTTGGACCCTGGGCTATTGGATACCCACCCAGTGGGCTTGGGACCTATTCCTACAAAACGGCACAATAATAGGGTGGGAGAAATTCCCAGCGCCGCAATACGGCGAGGAGCTGTATTGGGAGACCACGGTCTCCGCCGTGTTCCCAGGGTTGGGCAACGCGTGGCTGTTAGCCATCCAATTCATAACCGCGATACCCAACACCCCACAGCCAAACTGGGTAGACATGATATACATGGGCGACTTCATGGGTGGAGGCCCACTGATGTACCGCGAAGATAGCTATTGGGGCATTAACAATGGTACGGCCGTACTCCTAAATACATGGTCCTTGTTTTCGACGTTCTACGGACCCAACGTGAATTACACAACGATAGTGCTGCCCGTGAACAGGACATACCCAGTGATACTGCAGTTCTACTCAGTAACGCACTACCCAAGCTTCGCACTGCCTTGCAACTGGACAATAATAGGCCCAGTAAACCCACAAATAGCACTAAGACTACCAGCACCAATGGGCAAAGAACTTCAGATGGAGGCGTGGTATACATTTTACGGCAATTACTCATACCCAATAGCATGGACAACATGGGGCTTCTGGGTCTGGAACACAAGC
>NZ_JBMFVA010000032.1:0-9699 GCF_049966235.1 Vulcanisaeta sp. | reverse complement strand
TTAATTACTTTGGTGTTAAATTCTTCGGTCAATCAACGACAGGCATCGGTATAATAAAGTTGATACTATACCTGATAATTCCGGTTGGGCTCCTTGCTGCTGTGTTTATGCCGCAGAACGTATCTAGCTTACCTGGTGGTTTTGTACCTTACGGATGGGCTGCAGTATTCTCTGCAATACCTCTCGGCATGTTTGCCTTCGGTGGTACTAGGGTTATTCCTGACTATGCCGAAGAAATGAAGAATCCGCAGAGGGATATGCCAATTGCCATCCTACTTGTGGTTATTGGTCAAACATTGATATACGTGTTGTTTGCCGCTACGTACGTATTATCAATTAAGTGGAGCGCGTTCAATGTGAAGCCTGGTGATTGGGCTGACCTAACATCAATCACATCATCATATAACCCGGTAATGTACATAGCTGGTACATACGGTATTAACTGGTTATTGGCGATAGCTACAATAGTTGGTATTATTGGCCCCTTCGTAGTCGGCTATATCTATCTCGGTGGTGGAACAAGGGTCTTCTTCTCGATGTATAGATCTAAATATGTTAGCCAAAGGGTTGGTGAGATCCATGAGAGATATGCAATACCTTATTGGGCATTGATAATCTTTGGTATTGTAGGGTTAGTACTAGCTCTTCTCTCACCAATACCGACTGTCTATACAATAATTGAGGAGGCTGTTGTGGCTGGATACCTAGGCTTCTCGGTAGTGCCGGTGTCATTGGTGGTTTCGAGAAGGCAGGGATTAAGTGGAACATACAAGGTGCCTGCGGCGGCCGTTATTGGCGCACTCGCCTTCATCTTCGCTACTTGGATTGTTTATTGGAGCGGTTGGCCTGCAACACCATATGGTGTTTTGCTCGTGTTTGTTTTATCGATTATTTTCGCAGCCATTTATAGGGTTAGGGGTGCCTTTAGGAATTCCACTTGGTACATTGTTTATATGCTCGCCATGGTCCTAATGACGTACATCGGCCAAACAGCAGGAGGACCAGTGCCAATACTTAAGTTCCCATGGGACATGGTGACAGTCACAATACTAGCCATAGCCTTCTACACATGGGGAGTATTCTCAGGACTACCAAAACCATATGAAGCACAACCAACGAAATCGTAAAAAGCCACCTGAGGGTATAGCATTTTAAAATAACCGTGAATTACCAATGCAGTATGTCTGGTGTAACGCCAATTGGCAGTAATTGGGTACTGTCTAGTTTGAATGTTGTTCCTGAGTTTAGGGTTGATGAGGGAAAGGTAATTGTTAGGTTAACAGGTTGTGTTGAGGAACCTATTGTTAAGATGGTGTGTCACACTGTCAATATTGAGTTATCACTAAAGACAAAACCGGAGGATGTTAGGGAAATACTTAGGAAGGCTTATTACGAATTACTTAATGCCTTGGATACGAAGATTAAGGCAGCCAGAATTCTAACTCATTTGTATAGGGAGTTGCTTGGTTCATGTAAGGATGTTATTGGGATTGAATGCTAACCCATCCCTAGTTAGCCTAGGCTAGTGTTTATAAAATTGAGCATAAATTAATAATTAATGTCTTCAGACAATGCCAAACCGCCTATTTCTGAGTCGCCACTCAGCCCATTGGAGAGGCTCCAATTACTAGTGCCGGGTTTCAGAGGCTATAAGGTTAAGGACTTGATTAGGCAGGACGATTTCCTCGTTAGGAAGACCGCAGCTTCAATGCTTGAGGAGGCTCTTGGCTTTATTGAAAGGATTGAGGGGGAGATAGCCCGTAATAACCCCTTTGATTCATTGATACAGCAATACGAGACCGTGCTCAGTGACTTAAGGAGTTTAATTGCTGAGGTTTGGGGATCACCAACAGGCGATGCTGGCATGCATGATAGGTTTAAGGTATTTCCCGAGAACCTGGAGAAGCTTGTTGAGTATGATCTAAAGCTTGTCGATACGTCCAAGACAATACTCGACTTAGCTAAGGCTAGGGCTAACCCTCAGGTTATTGATTCGATGATTAGGGATGTCAGGACATACGTCATTGAGAGACAGAAATTATTAGTACCTGTGAAACTCGGTGAGAAGTGGTAACTCATTAAAATTAAAAGTAATTGCTCATTGATGACTTGCACTCATTATCTAATTCATTAATTGATGTATCACTCATTAATTTCCCAACAATTCTCTTCTTCAGATTATTAGCCGTATTATGCGAGTGTAGTATTGGTATTGGCATTTGTGAACCAACACATAGTCTCTTAACGAGATCAACGGCACTCCTCAGTGACAAACCATAACCAACACTAACATAGGTTGGCTTACTTGGCGCGCATTGTATTGCCCAACCAATAACCTCGTCAGTACTTATATCAAGTATCGGACCCTCAACTCTATCCACCCTACCATACAATAGCGACTTAGCGACGCCAATAGTCGGCACGTGCATACATACACCGAAGTGGCTAGCAATACCGAGTCTATATGGGTGTGCCCTGCCATGCCCATCAATGAGGATTATCTGAGGCTTAGTCCTTAACCTAAGGTATGCATTTACCACAGGCTTCAATTCTCTGAATGAGAGTAGGGTTGGTATGTAGGGAAAAGTTATTGGACCAATCCAACAACTCCACTCAATAATTGACGATCTACTTATGGAATACGTGCTAGCTATTGAAATTCCAATTTCCGTACTTCCACGGTTAATATATGCAACGTCAATACCCGTTATTAAATCAACACCATCAATACTGATTAAATCATCCTCAATAACCCTACCAGCCAATGCTGTCTGTATTTTCCTAGCAATCTCAAGGTGAAATCCCTTAGGTACCCTGGACCTCACGTAACCCTCGCTAGGTCCCCTAGATACTTTCATGATGACCTCCTCAACCTATTAATGTCTATGGAAAACGCCTTGAAGTCTAACCTCCTAAGCTCAAGCGCGCCCCACTTACTGCTCAAGCCCTTGCTACAATATAGTACGTAGACCTTATCCCTACCCATGGTCTCAGCCGTACTCACCAACTTGTCAACATCAACGTTTATAGCACCTGGGTAATGCCACAACTCATACTCGCCCCTACTCCTTAGGTCAATAACAACAGCATCCTCAGGTACGTGATCAATCTCCACATCACTCGTTCCGAGCATTAACTCATTAATCACCTTATTGACTGCGCTCGCCCTCAACATCACGGCACTGCTCAACAGGTTATTGATGAGGTCTTGATCAAGCTTGTTGAATTCTTTGTTCAATTCCTCAATAGTAACCCTAGTCCTGGGCTTTTCGGAGAATATTGCGCAGAATTCCTCAGTCCTCATGGACTCCTCATAAGTCCCTATCCTCCTCGCGTAATTCATTATATCGTCCTTATCAAGACCAATTAATGGCCTATATATTGGTAAGTCTATGCCGTACTCAATGGCCATTAGATTATGGAGAGTCTGCGAGGACACCTGCCCCAGGGACTCACCAGTCACGAGACCTAACGCACCTATTGATTTGGCAACCCTAGACGCAACCACATAGAGTACCCTCTTAAACAGTACACTCCACATGTGTGGATTGGCCTTAGCTCTAAACTCGCTAATTAATGATGAGCAGTCAATTATGAAGAGTCTCGGATCATAACCAATAGACCACCTGCTGAATAGTGCATGTGTTACTCTAAGGAAATTAATAACATCTATTGGATAAGCTAATGAACAAAACAAGGCATCAACGTAGGAACCCCTCCTCATCATGAACCAGGCAGCCACGGGTGAATCAAAGCCGCCGGAAATTAATGCAAGTAATTTACCCTCAGAACCAAGTGGTAAACCACCAGCTCCATTAATCATCTCAGTAAATAAAAATGCCTTATTACCCCTAACCTCAATAAACAATTCAATGTCAGGCCTCTCGAGATCAACACCCGCACTAAACGGCTTTAAGGCGGCACCAATGGCCTTAGCCACATCCATTGAGGTGAAGTTATGTGAACCAACCCTATGAACCCTAACAGCAAATCTCCTACCCCTAATCAATTCGCTCCACTCCTTAACGGTGGCATTAACAATATCATTTAATTCCTTAAATTCATAAGCCTTAACTGGAGATAATGATCTAACACCAAAAACTCTACTAATTACGTCAATACTATCCTTAATCTTATCATCGGGAACCTCAACAAACAACCTACCCTGAGACCTAGTGACCCTGGCATCAATACTAATACTCCTCAATCCACTAAGTATGTGGTGCATGAGTAATCTCTCCATTAACGACCTAGTGCCGGACCTCTTAATCGCAACTTCACCATACCTAACTAGTATTAATGCCATACAACAACTAACAATTATGAGTAGGCATTATGAAATAAAAATCTACCTCATCATTAATCAATGATCTCCAACACCTTAATCCTTCAATATAATTACTACTTACGTTGCAAATCATCAATAACATAAAACGGTTGATGAAAGACGATGGGCCTTTAGGGTAAGGGAATCAGCAAAGACCAATTTCATCAACCCTCAGTCCCGTGGAGGCACATCACTAAGTAAGTTGTATGAAGGTTGTTCTTAAGTCTTCATGAAAAAGGAACTCTGATAATCATTACGAAAACCAAAAGAGCTAAATTCCTTAGGTAATGTATTTACCCAGCCCCGCTGGCGTGGGCCGACCGAGTTGGGATTAACCCACCGATGAGGCTGTGCTCCTCCAACGCGGGGCACATTGTCATAATCGCAGTGGCTGTAGTGGTATTGTTTCCTCCGTTGAGCCATTACCCGTTATTGTCAGTATGTCAATGCCATCCCCAGAGACTGGGTCCCTGGATATACTTTGGTTTATTGCCTTAATGGCTAAATCCCTGGCCTCCTTAATACTCATTCCTGGCTTATAATTACTCTCGAGTATTGCGATTGCCAGTTTTGTCCCTGTGCCAACGGCTGCATAGTCATCCTCAATCAATGAACCAAGCGCATCCATTATGAAGAGGTGTGGCCCCTCATCATCGATACCACCAACGAGAACCTCCACGAAGTATGGTAATATCCTATTGGAGAATAGTACGTATGATAAGAGTTTAGCCGCAGATCTAATGCTGGGTCTTGTCTTTGTGTCTAGGGAATAGAGCGACATGTACGCCTTAGCTATCTTAGTGAGCACTTGCATATCAGCCAGTATTCCTATTGAGGCCATGCCAATATTGTCATTAACCTTAAACACCTTCTTACCAGACCTACTGAACATCGTGAATCCATAGGCAACCCTCTTCTCGGCAGCCAGCACAACGCCGTCACTAGCCTTAATCCCAACCGCAGTCCCCGTTATTAATTCCTCAATTGACGCCATCAAGGCAATTAATGGGCATTCCCTTTAAAAAGTTATACCTAGTGGCATTTACTGTGAGCACACTCATTAGGGATGAGGATGACATCCACGTGGAGTGCGACATGGATTACAGTAAGTATGTGATTGGTGGTGTTAATTACGTACCATGCATAGTAAGGACTAATGACATCAGCAGTATCATGAGTATACTAATGAGTTACGTGAGTGGTGATCACGCACTTAACCAACTAATGATTAGAGTTGTCAATAATAATGAATTGAGTATTGATATGCCAATTACAATAATGGATAGTGGTAAGTCACTTGGCGAGGTAATTAATGAATTAATATATCTAATAATTGGTATTAAGCACTGCCTCAGTCATGTTGAGGTAAAGCATTAAAGAATTAATGCCGTCTTCTCATTAATTAATTATGAAACATGAATTAATAATTAAGCCGTTAATTGGCGTGGCGACTTACATGGTCAGCATAATTGAGACACTTTATGTTTGGTTGCAATTATTTAATGGGAGTAGTTATTACTACAGCCTTGGAGAGTTGATCCTAAAGTCCCTGGGCATGGTTAGTTTTAGTGCCAATGACCTGGGTCAAGGCCTTATACTCAGCCCATTGGTAATGAGCGGTTACTTACCAATATTCATCATGCTCCTCATAATAATCACCAATTCATTAATTGCCATATATACGTATAAGCTCGGTAGGGTTAGGGGATTGGGACTTGGGATCATTACTGCCGTGGCCATCACATCAATTATTAATGCCTCATTAATTAGCCTAATCACGAACCCCTGGCTTCCCCAGATAATCTCAACGGCATTGGCCATAATGATGTATTACTATGTAGACAATGATAATAAGGTGGTTAGCGCCAGTTTATCAGCGTTGATAGCCTTCCTAAGTCCAGTTACTGACTTACTTAACGTGTTAATTCCAATAACCCGCTGGTTTATGAATAGGGAGTTTAATGAGTCGAGCCAATACGTACTGACCATAGGCCTAATAGCATTCACCTACTACTGGATAGCTGGCACGTACTCGATTATTCACGAGATAACGACACAGGAAATACTCAATCAAGTCATTTACCTATTATCAACAACGTCCTTCATGCAATTAGCTACCTTAGACACGGCAATACCTGCCCTATTAACAACGGTACTTGGAGGCCTCGGATTCATGGCGGTTGTTCCTGCAATCCTCGTAATAACACTCATAGAGATCTTCAATAAATTACGTGAGAACAAACTAGCCGCACTAACACTTGCCGTGGCCTTAATAATCACGGCATTAACAACACCAATATCACCACTATGGCCACCATACCAGGGAACTAGTTCAATAAGTATCAACTGGGAACCCATAAGTAAGGACTACGCTAATATATACAGCCTTGCATCACTAGCACCCATTGGTTATATTGAGAACACCGTACTTCCAATATACTCCTCAATCGTAATGAACCCAGGGAGACAGTCCATGGGCTACATAACGCCTATTAAGCCAGTGAATGGCACATATGCAATATGTGGCGATTATCAACTTGATCTTAAGAATTATACGGAGCTCCCAATAATAAATGATTTTGAGGAATCCATAGGCCAATTAATCACCAATGCCACGAGTTACGTGGAGGACCCCTCACTAATAATACCGGGTGGTTTATACCAAAGCGCCATTCTAGTTAGCACTGGTGAATTAACGATACCCCCTGGAAGGTACGTGGTGTCCACGACAATAAATGTGATACCAGTAACCCCCTACATGAACGCGTCAATACCCCAAGTCATGTCAATACCATTAACGAACACAGTACTACCAATAAGCGCCAATTCTATAATAACCTTCAACCTGAACCTGAACTTTACGGGGAGTATCAATAAGGTAATTATTTATGGAGTATCATACTCCGAACAACCAGCAACACTATCGCTCACAATGCTCAGGAATGGGCAGGTAATTGCAAGAGTCTCTGGTGAGGCTCCACCCATTACGCAGGGCATGAAACCATACCCAATAAGCTTCATCATAAACGTGAACATCACGCGGGGAACCTACGAGTTGAGCATATCCACGGATCAACCACTCATTCTCTATGTAAGCATAGGCACGGGAATGAAGATAATAAGCAATAACTCCACACTCAATTACCCAAGTGAGGCACCTACATACTCCATTGAATATATAACGACTAAAGCCGTACCCATGAAATTCACATGGCTAAGAATATCATTAGCAACAGCCAACCAATCAGTCGTTATGAACATAACGAGCGGCGGAACATACGTACTAAGGGATGCGGTAGCCATAACCCAGTGGATTAATTCATCAATAAACCTATTAATAACAGTAAATGAGCCGGTGCTACCCACAAACATAACCATAAGCCCAATATCAATAAAGCCCCTCGAACCAACACACTGCCCGACACCACTAATAATCAAGGCACTTGAGGAACCAAGTAAGTCACTAATAATTAGCATGGCCGCACTACCAATAGCAGCGGCGCTACCATTAATGCCAGGCCTAAGGCTTAGACAGAGGATGAGGAAGGCATTACTCATCCTTGGAGTGACCCTAATGCTGCTATTCTACGTAGTGTGGGCCCTGGGCTTCACAAACCTGGCACCACAGCTATATAGCCCAGGCGTGTTGAGGATATTTGGTATACTTTTTATAATAGGACTAGTGGTTGTGCTGGTGATGTCGTTTATGGTTAAGCCTAAAGACCTATGACATTTAACATTAAATGGTAGTGCTTACGAGGAATCACGGTTAAGACGCATAAGTGCTTTGAAAGGAGATAGAGACTATCTATTTCTATTTAGTAACTCCTTAACGCCTAAGGAACTCACGACCTAAATCACTCAATTTATTAAACCTACACAACCTCCTGCTGACAGGTTCACAATAATCATCATACCTATCCACAAGCCCCAAATCCCAAGCCAAAAGCAACAAATCCTCACCATAACCCCACATACGCAAAAAACCAAGTAATTCCCTCGTATATGGATCACGACCCCTACGAGAGCCAAACTCATCAATAGCCTCAAGCAACCTCGCCAAACCCAATATGGGGACATCTATCCTTTGACCCATTGCGTTACCAATCATTAGTAACTAAATAAGTAAAACGAAGGTGCTTGGTAGTCTGCATGGAGAAGGGTTTATAAGAGCGTTACTAATGATTGGTAACGCAAACGACCATTGAACTGCCACGCCCCCAATGGCAGGGCCTCTGTATCATTTTCTGCATAGTCTCATTAATTCCTCTGGGTCGCCAATGATTGGTATGCCTATTCTTAGTGTCTCGAGTATTATATTATTATTCATGTAGTGACTGCAGAACTCGCTTAGGATAAATACAATGACCTCCACATCACCTAGCGGTGACCCAATTACCTTAGCCCTAAATGGTGGCTCGCCACTCACTATAACGACCAGGTCTATGTCGTTCATGCCCAGCACGAATTCTCCACGGGCCATTGAACCAATTATGAAGACCGCGATTGTGTTTAGACCTCTGATAGCCTTATTAATGGCTTGAATTAACTGGCTCGAATCCTTAATATTATTCCTCCTGGCAACATCATACACTTGACTTAACAAGGTTAATCACTCTATTCACGTAGTCTATCGCCCTTCTGGCATCCTCCTCGGTATAATGCCTATGCTGGGCGCCTGACGGTTAGGCACTTGGGTATCGCGTTGGCACGTAATAACTATCGAGCTCGTCACCAACCCTAATCAACTCATCATCAACGTCAATGCCGTTATCCCTAAGCATCTCGAGCAACTCCCTAACGCTATGCATGTGTTCATACCGATTCAACCTCCTAATCAAAAGGGCCTTAAGCGCCTTCTCGGCGGCCTGCTGAGTAAAGTAGCAGGCCTTTGAGTACCTACCAAGCCTCAGAAGGTCGATTACCGTTGCCAGATTATCCTCAGCCTCATCAAGCCAATCAACCCAACGCTGATAAGAGGGCATTTAATTATCGGCAAAGGAATACTTAATACTTATCTTAAAACCTCCAACGCCCTTCTGACGGCTTCCCTATGCAGTGGTGTTTGCCATGCCACGTACTTACCAATGCCAAGTTCAGGATCCCTAATGGGAGGAGGTTCATCAATCCAAAATTGCAAATCCCTATCATACATGTTGTATATGATTAGGTTCTTAGCTATGAGCTTATTCACTAATTCCCGTGGTGCCTCAAACCACAGGTAGTCCGGATCCTCCACAGCCTTCTCCAGTTGGTTCCTCCACCTCTTTACGAATCCTTGGTCAATGTCCTTAAATTTAATAAGCTCATTAACAGTGCCTTCAATACTCCAGTTGTTTTCATAAAGTAGGGCTAGCATTCTTGGATTACCT
>NZ_JBMFVA010000031.1:0-9843 GCF_049966235.1 Vulcanisaeta sp. | reverse complement strand
CGGCCCTGGCGAGTACGGTTGATGGAGGATTAAGAAACGGCATCAAGTACCTACTGCATCACCAAGTCCCCAAAAACTTCAACGAAGACCCAATCAGGGAAGTGGAGAGAACGCACAGGGAATTGTCGATAAACAGTAACGAGGCAATAACCTTCCTAACAGCCACCGAATTGCCGAAAAACCACGTAATGCACAGTGAGGCAAGCAACAACATTGAGGTGGAGGTATCAATAACCATCGGACTAACAAATCCATACAAGATAGAAGGACCAGAGATAAAGACCTGGCTGACGGGAATGTCGACAATAAACATGGCAATAATCATAAACAAGCCACTAGCAATACAGGCAATGATAGACGCAATAACACTTGCAGCCCAGGCAAAGGCACTAACACTCGCTGAGTTAACTGGTAATAGGATGCACGGAACAACCTCCGATGCAATAGCAATACTAACACCAATAAATGGTAACAGGGAACCCTACGCAGGGCCAGCAACAGCGATAGGCAGAGCCGTAGTTTACGCAATACGTGGTACATTAATTAAGGCATATGAAATTTACAGAGCCAGCCCTGAGCCTTCGGGTGACCCCTAGTATACCCTCTCTAACGCATTTCATTAGTATTAAAAATCCTCGTAGCGCCACATTTATAGCACCAATAACATCCCTATCACCCTCAAAGCCACAGTAATTACACACCACCTTATCCCTAACCCTACCTAAGTAAGTACCACATCTCGGGCATGTACTACTCGTATACTCAGGCTCAACAAGCACTATGGGTATTGAATCCCTAGTAGGCACGATTACCTCGCCCCTATAACTCATCCAGAACCAAGAAACCTTAACAGCAGGGCATTTACTAACACTCTCACTAAACCTGCTTGTAATTAGATCCCAAATAGCCTTCGCCCTGACTAAGTCATGCTTATATCCACTGAACTGCCTGAGATCCTCAAGAACTAGACCGATTAACGTGTTATGAACCCTCTGTACACTATGCATAGCCCTTACTATGGCACCTAGTGTTTTACTGATGATGTTACTCGTTAACTCGACACCACGGTATTTATCTGTACCTGGATAATTAATACTAACTACATAGGCCCTAGTCATAGCATCATATATACCTAACGGCACTAACGAAACGCCATTCTGCCTAGCATATACAACCGCTAGATCATTAAGCAACCTAGCCCTACTACCAACAAAGGCAACAACAAAACGCCTTACACCAACATCAATGCCCATTGCCGTTACATCCACGGCAGGTACATACCCGTCCTTCCCTTTCCTATCCCTATCCATATCCGTCACCTGGATACCACGGGGCAGGACTACGGACTACTCCGCAGTCACCGCCCCTTATCACTAGCATAGTGGTGGGGCGGGTCCCACCCCATGAATATCCAGGTGACGGATATCAGCCTTTCTTTTAAATCATTAATCATTTTTCAGGGATTCATCATACTATACAGCTCAGGATATCCGAGAACTAAGCCATCGGCTCAGTCCCTCGGTATCCATCATCCTCTCCTTCCTCCTCCCCCTGAGCGGGGGGATTGAAAAGAGGAAGGGGATTTTTAACGGGTTTGCCTGCCGTGGATGTGATAATGATGGACTATTGCGTTATTTCGTTTAGCAGTTTGTTGCGTAGTTCCTTTATTTCGTGTATTTTTATTTTCAGTTGCTCATTAATACCCATGTAGAGCGCTTCCCCTGGCTTTATCTGGCTTAGTATTTCTTTAAATCTTGATAGTGACTTGGCTGGTCCACTATGGCTTGTTATTATTGTCGGCGTATTTAGGTCTTCAATGTTTAATTTACCAATACTGTGTAACACCATCCATACGTTTGTGAGTCCTCTCGTCATCCTAATTATCCTTAGTAGTGCATCGTCTCTTATGGGCAGTATTGTTACGTCATCTAATATTAGCACGTTATTATTGCCTTGGTGACACATGCTGTTGAGTATTAGGGCTGTTGCTAAGTATACTCCCCTAATGTCTCTGCTCTGGATTATTGTGGTTATTCCCTTGTTTTCATTATTATTGCTTGGTTCAATTATTATATTACGTAGTAGCATTATTCGTTCCAAAAGCCATGCTGCATGTGCATTACGTGGATTCTTAGCCAGGTACCCCAAGTATTTTATATAGCTATTATAGGTTTTATATCTATATGCCGTGGAAGTTAGTATTGTTATTCCGGGTCTCGTACTTAATTCCTCATAGGAATCGAGTATTAAGAATAGATTATCACGTATGCATGCCCAAGGTATTGATGGTTTTATTATAATCCCTACTGCATCACTTGACTTTTGTGTCACATAAGATACGGCCGAACCCACTAACTTATGCCTCATCAGTCCTAATGCAGTTATCATTGTGGTTTTACCAGAACCTGGCGGTCCTATCACTGTTAACGGCCTGTCGCCTAGGTCAAGTAGTATCCTCATTATTTTTCCTTCCACCTTCATTTCCCGAGCCCAGGGCTGGCCTAAATCGCCTACGAGGATTCTCCAGGGCTAAACCCTGAAGATTTTTCCTCGCGGTTCATGCGTTGGCATTAATTACTATCAAGCCTACATGCCTAGTCACCATGGTTATTAAACCCCTGGTTCCTTTAAGTAATGATTATCATTGCTTCCTCGATGCACCATATCCAGTGTATCTATTGATAAAAACTTGTAAGCATCATAATTGCACCTTTTTCAGTGCATGCCCTGCACACGGTATTTTTACGTACATGTGCATGATTCAATAAACTTAAAATGCGCTTATTGTGTAATTATATTATGGAGTTAGGGCTCGTTGGATCAGGGGGTAGTCAGTATGTGGAATTCATAATGCCGTACTTAACCGGGTATAAGCCGTTTATTGCGGTTTATGATGCGATGGGTATTAGGGTTGTTGATGGTGGTAATGTTGTTAGGACTCAAGTGATGGGTAGTGATTATGCTATTGTTAAGGGTTATTTCGTTAATTCCAGGCCCTATATAGTGGACATTAGTGTTGGTGGTGACGGAACCAGGTTTCTACCGGCATTATTTAATCAATTAATTAGTAAGGTATCTCCAGGTGGTGGAGGCGGTGATGCCATATTATACATTTTGGAGTTTAAGGTTCCTAATGATGTAGGCATATCAGTAAGGTTTCATAAGGAGATTAGGAAGTGCTTCCTTAAATATGGACATATATGGATTGGCCGTGAGGTCTGCTTTAATGTGAATAGGTGGAAGGAAATCTTTTCTAGGTATAGGGGTGCCTTTATTCGTGTTTATTCGATTCACGTGAGCGTTAATGATGCTCTGCACATCGTCGATGCCATAATTAATTCGATTAAGGGAAGGATTAGTTACCTTAATGAGGATTTGAAGTATGAGTTGAGGGCTTATCGTAGGGCTAGGTTGAGGAATTTGATTGCCGAGTTTAATGAATTATTGAAGAATTGGGAGTCATTTAGAGCTTCATTAGTGAGTGGTAATGCAAGTCGTTAGGGATATTAATAGTTGCGGCTTAGTAATTAGGGAGTACCGCGTTGATAATAAGCAGGGTAGTATTAGTTCCCTATTTGTTGATTTGACTATGGCTGATTATGTTGAGCTTATTATTAGGGATAAATGGAACGATGGCCTCATTCATTATCCTTACAGAGTTATTTACACTCGTGATGGTGACCTAATACTCGTTAGGACCGAGAGCTACAGCGATAACAAATTAAGGAAACATAGGGCAAGTGCTTGTCCATTTAAAAAATGCCGTTACTTGCTTGGTCCGTTATCAAACACTCGATTTGTAATTAGGTTAATTGGTTTCCATAATGCCGACCCCGTGATTAGGATCCCGTAATATCAATTTAAAATTAGCATTGCAGTTTATGCCTTGATATTTCCCTGTAGTTGTTTCCCCTGGCCAGTATTAGGGATACGTTTTCAATTAGTAGTGATTTGTCCAGGAGTTCCTTCTCGATTCCCATTTCGCGGGTTGTCTCAAGTATATTCTGCGGATTTACCTTCTTTGATTTTATGTATGCAATCGTTATGTGTGGCTTGAATTCACCGGAGTACTTATCATTCATTGAAATGCCTGAGTCTCTTAATATACTCACTATGATTGACCTCAACTTACTCAATTGCTTATTATTAATGATCTCCACGGCAAGTACCTTGGGCCTTAGGACGCTTGGCAATAATATTAATTGCCCGAGCTTAGCCCTGAAGCACGGCATTGAGCCTATGCTTACCCCGACCCTATCGTCAACCCCCTGACTTGGTCTATCATCACCAATGTATGTAATGGTTATGTGCATGTTCTCCCTCTCCACAGGCATCACGGGTAATGCCCTAATTAGTGACGTTACGTCTAAATCCCTAATGAATACTCCGTAGAAATAGCCCACAAGTTAACCCTCTGGGTATTAATCTAATGTTTTTCGTAGCGTTACTGTTCAGGCATTAATATACGTAAGGGTGATGATCGTATTCAGTTGTCCTTAATTAACGGGGAATTAAAGGAAAAATGAGGACTTGGGGTATGAGGGTTGCAATGCGTTTAAAAGGGATGCGCCAATAGGCGGTGGGTATAGGTAATTGGTAGAGGGCTTGGGTTATTGTAATGGTAAAGGAAGATGCGATGTCAGGACTAGGACCAATTAACCTAGATCTTACGCACCTCACAAAAGCTTTATAAGCTGGTTCATTTGACATTTGTACCGTGTCAAATACCGTAAAGATCACGGTCAAGAGGACGCCGATGGACTATGTTGAGAAGAGGAGGAGGCCTGATTGGTGTCCTGGCTGTGGTGACTATGGAATACTCCAGGCCCTCTATCAGGCTTTAGCTGATTTGAACCTTGATCCGCATAACGTGTTCCTAGTTTCCGGTATTGGTTGTTCTGCCAAGACTATTCACTATGTTAATGCTAATGGTGCTCATACACTCCATGGTAGGCCTATACCATATGCAACTGGTGTTAAGTTGGCTAATCCAAACCTTGAGGTCATAGTGATTGGTGGTGATGGTGACTTGATGGGTATTGGCGCTGAGCACCTTGTTCATGCTGGTAGGCGTAATGTGGACTTCACGGTTCTTATGTTTGATAATGGTGTCTACGGCCTAACTAAGGGTCAGGCAAGCCCAACGCTTAAGAGAGGCACCAAGACCAAGGCCTTGGCTAGGCCGAATATTTACGATGCTATTAACCCAGTGGTTTTAGCGCTATCCGTTGGCTTCACCTTTGTCGCGAGGGGTTACGCCTACGATGTTAAGCACTTAGCTTTACTGATAAAGGAGGCAATTAGGCATAAGGGTTCGGCATTCATTGATATACTGCAACCATGCCCAACATATAATGACATCAATACCAAGGAGTGGTATGAGGCTAGGATCTATAAGCTTGAGAATGAGCCTGGTTGGGACCCTGTGGTTAGGAACCCAAGTGAGGAGGAGGTTACGAAGAAGCTCACACAAGCATTCCTAAGAGGCATGGAGTGGGGTGACAGAATACCAATAGGCATCTTCTATCAGAATGAGTATGTGCCGACCTATGAGGAGAGGATCCTAGAGCAAATGCCAAATTACCTAAAGGCGCCACCAGCCCTAAGCCCACTCTACGGTCCAGACAACTCAACAATAGTTAATGTGGAGGAAATTCTCAAGGAAAAGGAGGTTTGGTGACTCAGTACTTCCTCATTAAATCACCTATTAATTTGAACACGGAATCAACATTACCATTGCCTCTCACATTCGTTAGGGCCGTCATTAAAATAACGAGCCTAACCAAGTGCTTTAAATCCTTAATACCACCCCTATAAACCACCTTAACGCCCTCCATCCCCAACTCACTTGTAAGCCAAACCTCTAGGTTAATGCCGTACTTCCTACCAACATCCTTAACAACCCTGTATATGGCGTCCTGGCACTTGGTCGCGTTAATGGCCACCAATGTACTTGGCGGTTTATATAGGTCGTTCGTAACCTCAACCCTCTCGCCCACGCAATTCCTAAGGGCCTCCACACTTATTGGTAGGTCAGTCAATGCGAGAACCGAACCATTGCCTAGTAGGTACATTGATATTGACCTGGGAGCCTTGGCGAGAAGCATTGGTGAGTTTGGGGATATTATTACCGTACCCACCGCCTTAATAACCCTGCCCAGGGCGCTATAGGCATAGACATCGTTAATACCCAGTGCATTGCCATACTTATTGTGTAGGTCCAGCATGAGCTCTACGAACTTTGAGGAATCCATCTGTTTAAAGGTAGTGTTGATCGCTTTATTTTTAATTTAACCTCGGTATTAAAGGCTGTGTTACATGTAAAAGTCAAGCAATTTAGAATTTTATAGAATAAGTTATGTAAAATTTCGTGCAATATTAATTGATTATGTGCGATAATGATTCCAATTTTCAAAAGAGTTATTGTTAAATTAAGAATTCATTATTTTTAAGAAATTATCAAAATTATCCATAAAACCATTTAGCCTTTTCCTCTTGTACGTATTGTGAAGCCCTACCGAAGGATGGGTACCCACATTGCGGGTAGGGTACAAAATCCGTAATCAACACAGCCACGGCTGGCTTTAATGCCTTCACGAGTATCGGCTTAGTTATATTTGAGCCATATACTGCGATTACAAAAGCATAGGCCCCAGGGCCTAAGGTTACGTTGAGCCATGTGGGTCCATTACCGGTAACGCACTTTATATAGCCATAATCATTGCTGGGAACGAAAGTGCTATTCAGGGAGCCGAAGGCTAATAATTGCCATGTGGTCATGGGGGTTACACATACGTATACTCCAGGTTCTAGGTAGAACTCGCTGGTTATGTAGTAAGTACCGTTGAGGTAAAACTCGGCTGCCTCTGCTGATCCAACGCCTGGTATGTTAGGTGGGGCCAGCCAATCCTCATTACCTGGTATTGGGTAGATGGTAAGGGTTTTAGGGAGTGACGGCGCTTTACAGGGTACGTAACCCAGCACCTCGATTAGATTATTCATATAGTAGGTGCTCACACCGTAAGCCACTAAGCCAACTATGATAATGGCACCAAGTAAAATAGCAATGAAAAGATAGAAGTCGATTTCTATTTTGACAACACGGGTCATGGATGCTCACTAATTAACCAGAGCAAGTCTGAGTTTTAAAGGCATATGCGGGCCCTTGGCCTCCTGCATACGATATATAATATATGTAGCCTGGTGGGAATGTATAGGACCACGCATTAGTGGTCGTTGTCTGTATGGTGACGGAGCCGCCGCTGCTGTAGCCATTTATGGAGATGCTGACGCTAGCGGTTAATAGAGTTGTTGATGTTTGTGATACAGTCATGGTCGTTGATTGCACAGCGTTACACGTATTCAATGTTGATATTACACTACTAAACCCATTATTGAAGTTTATCGAGTAAAAGCCTTCAGTAGTTCCATTGGGGAAGGTGACCGTTGAATATACTTGATTTGGCTCATTCTCGTCTGAGGTCGTGCCAGGTGGTAATATTGGTATTATTTTAAGGTACGGCGCATTCTCTACCAAGACTGGCCCAAGGTCCTGGGCTACGTATGGCTGGGTGCATGGTTCATACCCAGCGACAACCGGCACCATTTTTGTGTTGTAAATCGCCCACTCATCAAGTCTAAAGAGTCCGACTGCTGCACCATTATTTGCATTAATGGTAATTGATAAACTTGATGATGCTTGGCTAGTTAATGTGACTGGGCCTGAGCTGAATGTGTAAGTTGCTGTGTATGTGAGACCCTGCATGGCACTTGCGTAGCCAGCATATGGTGAATTCAGTAATATTATAGGGGTCCAGTAAATACCTTCAGCAACCTTGGAGCCCAGTTCACATACATAACCGCCAAGATTAGGTGAGGCGGATGCGAGGATGTAGTTTGTGCTGACTAATATCGACATGGCAACAATGAGCGCTGTTATAAGTAACCATCTATGGATTTTCATACTATTTTAAGTTTTTCTCAAGACTTTTTTTACTTCGGATGTTCTTAAAAGTGAACCGTACAGTATTATCTGTAATACATTGAAAGATTAGATATCTAACGATAATGTATTTACTATTTTTAAATGACAGAAATGGTTCTTATAGTTTTTACGAACATCATCAAATACATCAAAGTCCAGCAAAAACTATGAGCGTATGGTCACTCACTGTAATGAAGCCGACTACCGTTGTTTTACATGATAGAACGAGCCCAGTGAGTTTTATATTTTGTTTTTGGATTTTCCAGCCTGTGGAGGATTCGATTGAGGATTTATTGGTTGGTGTTGAGGATGGTGATGCCGAGGCCTTTATGAGGTTGGTTAGTCTTGTTGAGGATAGGTATAGGAAGGTGCTCTATACAATGGGTTATGTTGAGCTTGGTGATTACCTACTCGTTAAGGCCTGTACCTACATACTGCTGAGTAGTGATGGTGCGGCCTACGTACTGTTCAGCGGTGATAAGCCTGAGGTAATGAGCCTCGAGGCTGTTGGCGGTATTAATGAGGTGGTTGATGAGGTTTGTGGTTCGGAAGAGTAATAATTGGTTACTACTTCGTATTACGATTTTTAATGTTACGAAAGATTTATATTACGGTATTAAGTATTACGTATGTGGGTTCCACAGTGGTTCTTACCGTTAGGGTTAGAAGGGAATTGAAGGAGAGGGCCGAGCAACTTGGCATAAACATTAGGGAAGTCGTTGAGAGGGCGCTTGAGGAGGCAATTGAGGAAAAGGAGATAGAGATACTGAAGAAAACGGCTGGCGAACTTAAGGAATTGCTTAGTGGCGTCAGTGTGGAGGAGGTTGTTAGGTTGATAAGGGAGGATAGGGATGCAAGGTAAGTACTTATTCGATGCATCAGCCCTGTTTTTACTAATTCAACGAGGCGATATTATTATTGAGAGGACGGTAATCAGGAACATCCATATCCTGCATTTAACAATATACGAAGTGGGCAATGTACTATGGAAGGAGACATACATATTCAAGCGTGTTAAGGATCCCCATAGAATCGCTGAACTAGTTCAGGAAATGATTAAGCGTATTAACATACTCGCCGACCCACCACTCGCCGAGGTATTAAAACTATCCCTGAGTAGGGGGTTGACCTTTTATGATGCAAGCTACGTATATGCCGCAGAGAGCATGGAGATGACCCTAGTGACTGAGGATAAGAAAGTACTAAGCTCAACGAAGAACGCCATTAACTTTAAGGAATTCATCGATGCCGTAACACGCAATGATGCGTGACCTTAGCTAGAAATGGATATAAGTGCTGCCGCAATGATTAAATTGCGTGAAGATGACCGCCATGACTGATCATAGGTGATGAGGAACTTGGGTTCTGGATCTACTTTACTGCTATTGGTTCCGTAAATTCCGCATATAGTTTTTCCAAGGTCTTTATAACGTCGCTATTTAGGTAATTGCCGTCGGCCGCTTTAACGTACTTCACTAACTCGTCAATGCTCGTTGCCGTCACCATTACTGTGTTTATTGGGTAGGTAAGCACGTACTTAATGGCCAGGGTCTCCAGGTCCATACCCAGGGACTTGGCTATGGGCCTTACCCTCGTGTTCGTGAATTCCACAGCCCTGACAAGCCAATCCCTATCCCTAAGGCTCCTATGGTCTCTCGATCCAAAGTTCATCTCCTGCCTATCCGTTAGCACATTTGATGCATGCGGGACCCTCGTTATTAATCCTACGGCATTCTCCATGCCACGCCTTATTAATGTCCTACCGGGTTCCTGCTCGAGGATGTTAAACACAAACATTATCGCCTCATAGCCCTCATCAATTGCCACCAATCCCTCGCTAAGCACGTTGGTCTCAGGGC
>NZ_JBMFVA010000030.1:0-12139 GCF_049966235.1 Vulcanisaeta sp. | reverse complement strand
GTAGCGGTTAATAGAATTGCAACATCACCAGCTGGCGACATGTAAGACACTGATTGATAGACCGCATGCCAAAAACCAACAGCTCCTCTCTTTAACTGTGTAGGTTTTACAGGTGGGTTAGACATATAAAAATACTATATCACGTTTTAGAATATTTAAATATTACATACCATAATAATGCATTATATTAATAGCATTATTCATAGGTTATAAACATTATTTCTAGATTTTCAAGATATAATAATTAAAATATTATCTTCTTTATTTCTTTTAATTCTTTGTATGTTTTTTATAGTTTTTCCCTAAATTATATAGGAAATGTTTATTAAATAGCAACTTTGTTCTTAAAATATATGGCATCTGAGGATTTTGGTAGGATTGTACGTGAGCATTTATTTGGTACTTGGCGTAGGCAGAGGGGTTGGGAACCCCTGAGCGTTATTAAGGCTGATGGCGTTTACTTCTATGATTCCCAGGGTAGGAGGTACCTGGACTTCTCCTCACAGTTGGTTAATGTTAATCTTGGTTATGGTAATGAGAATGTAATCAACGCCATTAAGAGGCAATTGGAGTCCCTTCAGTATATTTCGCCTGTCTTCGCTACCGAGACCAGGGCTAGGGCTGCCAAGGCGCTACTTGAGATTATGCCCGAGGGCTTGACTAAATTCTTCTTCTCTACCTCAGGTACTGAGGCTAATGAAGCTGCCGTTAAGACAGCAAGACTCTATAAGAAGCCCGCATTCAAGATAGTTGTTAGGTATAGGTCGTATCACGGGTCAACATTTGCATCAATTTCGATGACTGGTGATTATAGGCGTTGGTTCGTTGAACCGCACACAATGCATGGTGTTGTCAGGGTACCTGAGCCATACTGCTATAGGTGCCCGCTCGGCCTTAAGTATCCTGAGTGTGGCTTGGCATGTGTTAATTACGTTGATTATGTTATTAAGAATGAGAAGAATGTGGCCGCGATACTGGTTGAACCAATAACTGGGACTAACGGTGTTGTTGTGCCGCCTAAGGAGTATTTACCAACGCTTAAGAGGATTGCTGAGGAGAATGACGTGTTGTTCATTGCTGATGAGGTTATGACTGGTTGGGGCCGTGTTGGTGATTGGTGGGCTGTGAATCTATGGGGTATTAAGCCCGATATCTTAACAACTGCTAAGGGCGCATCTGCATCGTACGTACCTATAGGCATAACTGCAGTTAGTAAGAAGATTGCTGATTACTTTGAGGATGAGTTCTTTGCGCATGGGCATACCTTTGAGGCGCATCCTGTCTCATTGTCTGCCATACCAGCAGTCATTGAGGAGTATAAAAGGCTTGACTTGCTTAATCATGTTAAGGCGATGGGCGAGTACTTGAGTAGAAGGCTTGAGGAGTTGAAGGATAAACATAGAAGCATTGGTGATGTTAGGGGTGTCGGTCTATTCTGGGCCATTGAATTCATAAAGGATTCCAGGAAGACACCCTTCGGCACGTATGATGATAAGTATAGGGGTTTAGCGACACCAGTTGATAGGGTGGCAGCTGAGTTACTGAAAATGGGTGTTTATGTCTATAATGGGCCATCCTGGTTCATAGTAGCACCACCCCTAATAGTAACTAGGGAGCAGATTGATGAAGGTATTGAGAAGATAGACCAGGTAATTAAGAAACTTGATGATCAATACCAGGGTTAATATCATAGAATATTTTTTATTATATCATAATGATAATCAACAATAATTTCTGAGTTATTAGGTTAATACTTATTAATCTGTTATTCTTTGTTTTGATGTATGCCTCTGGAGGTTTCTAGGAGGTCCTGGGGTAGGTTGAGGCAGTTTATTAATGGTAGGTGGGTTGAGGCTCACGCTCTTGGTTATGCACAGCTTTATGACCCAGGTGTTGGTGATGTGATCGGTGAGGTGCCGCTTGGTGGTAAGGAGGATGTTGATGAGGCTGTTGAGTCTGCCCATGAGGCATTTAAAAACTGGAGTCAAGTACCAGTACCCGACAGGCTTCAGTACCTCTTTAGGCTTAAGTGGGTTATGGAGGAGTTTAAAGAGGATTTCGCTCGTGTTAATACGCTTAATCATGGTAAGCCAATTAATGATTCTAGGGGTGATTTGAGGAGGAGTATTGAGAATGTCGAGGCGTCAATAGCCGTGCTACTAAGCCTATCCAAGGGTGAGTATCAGCGTGAGATTGCTAGGGATATTGATGAGATAATGATGAGGGAGCCGCTGGGTGTATTCTCAATAATTACTCCATACAACTTCCCAATAATGATACCCTTCTGGTTCATACCGTATGCGGTGGCCCTGGGTAATACCGTGGTTGTTAAGGTTAGTCCCGTAACGCCAATACCCATGACGTACGTGATGGAGAAGATAGCCGAGGTATTCCCACCAGGTGTTGTTAATTTAGTCCACCTGGACAATTCAGTTGTTGATTACCTGGTTAGCCATCCACTTATTGAGGGTACTGCATTTGTTGGAACATCAACAATAGCACTTAAACTCTATGAAACCTCGGCAAGGACTGGTAAGAGGTACCTGGGTGGTGGTAGTGCGGCGAATTATGCCGTTGTTATGCCAGACGCTAATCTAGATAAGACTGTGGAGACACTAATACATTCTAAGTATGGTAATGCTGGTCAGAGATGTCTGGCCATTCAGAATATCGTAATCGTCGGCAATGACGACTTTTATAATAAGTTCAAGAATGCCTTTATTGAGAGAGCTAGGAGATTGAGAGTTGGTTATGGACTTGAGGAATCCACTGAGATGGGCCCAATGACCACTGAGCAGTATAGACGTAACGTAATTGCTAAGGTTGATAAGGCGATCAATGATGGTGCTAAGGTAGTCCTCGACGGTAGGAATTATAAAGTACCTGATTACCCAAGAGGCTTTTATCTAGGGCCAACAATACTTGAGGGTGTTACACCGGACATGGATATTGTTAGGGAGGAGATCTTCGGCCCGGTGGCTAATTTAATCAGGGCTAAGAACCTTGATGAGGTTATTGATTGGATCAATAAGGGTAAGTACCACCACTCAGCAGCCATATTTACACAGAGTGGTGCCTGGGCTAGGCAATTCGTTAATAATGTAGTTGTTGGCAATGTTGGGATTAACATAGGTGTTGCAGCACCAGTTGGTTGGTTCCCATTTGGTGGAAGGAAGATCTCGGGTCTCGGAAGCCACCACCCACAAATAGATGTTGTTGATTTCTTTACGGATAGAAAAATAGCAATAACGAGGTGGTTTTAATATTAAAGTGGAAGAGTTGCTAGCTTGCCTTTCTGCCTATTATTAAAAATGTCGTAGCCAAGTACTTAAATGGTACATGAGTACCTAGCGTGCGGTCAAAAACGTAGAACAACGAAGCAAGTCTCTTTATCTTGTTGGTACTCCATTGATGAAGTCTTGATGGTATTACATTAGACAGTACATGAATACCCCTAATATCAACCACCTTAAACCCATTATTACTCAGGATATCTGTTAACTCCTTAAGTGTAAAGAACCTAAATGGTACAACCTCATTGTTATGACCATACCAATAACCAACATGCCCCTTACCATCAAATAAACCCTTAAGGAATGCCCTCATTGATATACCACCAAGTAATGCCTCATAAGCCATATCAACACATACCAGGTTATCGGCATCAAATATTAAGTAACCATCATAATCCAAGACCCTAGCCACCTCCTTAAATGCATTCTCAGAATTAACAATATGATTAAAGACACTACCGTATGCAACAACGGCATCGAACGACCGATCCTTAAACGGCAATTTAATAGCATCCCCCTGTGTTGGATCACTGCATCTCCTAGACTTAATGCACTTTGTGAGTGAAGCCCGTGATATGTCAAGACTAACTACGTGATAACCACGTCTCCTAAGCAGCATTGTCCAGATGCCCGTTCCACTGCCAAGATCAAGGACCTTACTCTGTATTTTAACACCGTCAAAATAGTACTTAAATATTCCATAAAGTTCGCCATATAAGTGCCTATAGTATTGTGAGAGTTTTATGTAAACTTTTTCGTATCTCGGTGCTAATTCATCATATATTGCGCTTACATACGTTTCGTAATTATCTATAGATGATTGATCGTCACCCTCCACTCCCAACCTCCCAGTTTCTCGGGAAGAAGTGAGTTAATAAATGCTTCTGTTATGAAAGAAATGATATATAGCTTAAAGACCATTTGTTTTAAGTAAAACATTATTTAGACATGATTTAGCCCCTCATGAATATCTTATCCTTCAATTTACCATCCTCAAAGATAAGGTAAGCAAGCTTAAGTGCGCCAACCATGTATTCACTACCAGCATTGATAACAGGGATCCTCTTACCCTGTCTACATTGTACGTAATCTATACCTGGTGATTCATGAATATGACCATGAAGACCAGCAGCTGGGCAGAAGTTCTCGAGGATCTCCTTAACCGCTATACTACCTGCATGGTCCATAACTACGTCACCACCTGCAGTTACAGGCCTTAGGTCAGGTGTTAACTTTGGTGCTAGGTCTATATTCGTTCCATATGGAGGTACGTGTATTGCAGCCAACAACCTAGTCATCTTGCTTGGATCAACCTGGCTAAACAATCCCGTTAATTTTTCCTTAAGTGCCTCCTCAGGTAATTCTCTCTCAGTGTGCCAGGGTGTTGGGTTTGAATAACCAAAGCCAAGTATTAGATACTTATTTACCTCAATTATTCTTTCGTCGCCGTAAATCAAAACATCATTATCCAATTTCTTAATAGCTTCAACAAATTCATGTGGATCATCATTTCCTGGGAAATAGAACAACCTAACATTAGACTGCCTATACCTATCCTCTATTTTCTTCATCCAGTCGGTGAAACTTTCTGTCATTAATCGCACCAAAACCTCCTTAGCCCTATTTGGATTCTTCACCAACTCGTCATACTCATCCTCACCAACAATGTATGGATAATAACCACTATTTTTCGCATCTCTTAGTATTTCATTTAATTTGTTTTCACCAAATTTCTTAACCTCGCCAAACACATTGGCCGTATAATCACCTGCCTTCAACTTAATAATTGGCATTAATGCCTTGCCTGTTAGGTCACCATTGAGAATTACGATATCAGCCTTAAACATCTTAGGTATATTAGCAAGCTTTGCATATGCTATCTCTGAACCATGTAAATCAGATACTAATACAACCCTAATCCTATCTCCCATTGACTCAATTCTCTCATTAATGCTTTAAAAAGTTTTTCCTTGAATTCACATAAAACAAATATTAACTGTGAGTAAAGCTTATAAAACAAATATTTATTGTATTATTTAGATGGACCAGGACATTGTAGAGGAGAAGCTACAGAGAGGCCTTTCGATGATTGAATCCTGTAGTAACTACAATGCGACGTGCAGATTACTTGGTGGTATTGCCATTGCTTATTTAGTTCGTGATATCTATCCTGAAGTTCCAGCACTAAGGCGTGAACCAAAGGATGTTGATTTGGCGGCCCATAAGAAGGATTCCCAGAAGATAACTAAGGCTCTCGAAAGTATCGGAATACAATCCGATAGGCAATTTAATGCACTTCATGGTTGGGAGAGATTGAAGTTTAGGGACCCGAAACTCAATATGGTGATTGACGTATTCCTCGACGTCTTTAGGGAGAGCCACGTTATCGAACTCAAGAACAGGCTTGAGAAGTTCAGCCCAACAATACCACCGAGCGACCTACTAATGACCAAGTTCCAGATTTGGGAGATAAATGAGAAGGACCTTAAGGACATAGTAGCCATGCTCTACAAATTTGACCTAGGTGATAAAGATACAAACAATACCATAGATCTAAATAGAATAATTGAATTAACATCAGACGACTGGGGATTATACAAGACAACCATCGTTAACCTAGACAGAACAATAAACTATATGAATAGTACAGACCTGCCGGGCAAGGCCAAGGACAGGGTAATGAGCAATATAGATAAGTTAAGGCAATCAATAGAGAAGGCTCCCAAATCAATGAAGTGGAAGATGAGGGCCACCATTGGCGAGAAGGTTAAGTGGTACGAGACACCCGAGGAAGCTTAAAATTACGCTTTCCATTAAATTAAACTAGAAAGAATGAAGGATTTTCATTCGAAATAGAAAAATAAGACATATAAAATCACGTTAGTATATTAGAATTATATGGACTTCGACACGGCAAAGACATTAGCCGGCATAGGGGCTATACTGGCGGGTTTTGGTATGTTTACACATGGTATATTGACCATAGTAGGTATTGTACTATTCCTCATAGGCATGATTAACCTAGCCGAATACCTCAATGACAATGAACTCAAGTCAAATATTATTCACTGGTTCATATTCGCACTAATAGCAGCTATCGTAATTGCGATTGGAGCATTCATATTCGTACTAAATGCAGGACTATTACTTAGCCACCTCTTAACACCAGCACCACCAAACATCCCATACCCACAATCAACACAATCATTACTACCAACACTATTACCCATAATAACAACAGCAGCAATAATCATAGCATTGGCAGGCGCATTCTACGTAATATCGGCAATATACCTACGCAAAGCAATGAACAACATGTACACCCACACAGGCGAAAACCTTCTAACGACTGGCGGTCTACTCTACCTAATAGGTGCAATACTAACATTCATAGTGGTAGGCTTAGTAATAATTCTAGTGGCGTGGATCATAATAGGCATCGCAATACTCACAGCAAAACCAATAGGCAAAACGCAAAATATTTGATAAGGACCCTTAATAGGCAAACATTTAAGGAATGCACTAAGGGACTATTATGATGATTATTTCGAGTAATAGGTTCTTACTTATTGCTACCATAGCATTAATAATTCTTGACGCCTACATAATGTACGTCCATACCCTAGGGAGCCCATTACCATACATAAAGGTGTTGGAGACTTGGGCCCATATATCGTAGTTAACATCCATAACAATGACTTATTACTATATAGTGGAATACAAAAAACATTATATACTACCGAACACATATACGTTCCTGAGTACATTATTAGTATTAAAGATTATGATATATTGAATAATAGGCAATTATGGGTTACGAACATAACAGCCAACACAACAATACTAATGCCTCAATTCGACAATATTAATAACACATTATTTATACTAAGTTACGGTGAGTATCCAACCCACCCATTTACTGAAACGATCATTAACGTAACAGTGATAAGCATACCGACGGGAGACGTAATAAACTCCACGGCAATAGCAAGCACCTACTACCCCTTCACAACCGGTATAATTGATAATTCCATATACCTATTCACATTTCCGCTCACAGGAAAAGGTATAATGAACCTCGCATACTATAGGCTCATGGATCGACCTCCCTACGTAATCATGCTCTGGAACCGAACATTTACTGACGTCTGTGGTCCATATAGCACATCAGGGCCTATAGACGCATACGTTTCCAATAATTACCTGCTCATAACCGTACCATGCAATACATCATTACGCATATACCTACTCAATAAGGCGAGTGGCGAACCAATAATGAACACACTCATAACAATCAACAAAAGCATAGTTCATGTCTTCGGTCTTCTCAATAACACGATCATTTATCAATGTGGGCCACAAATATGTGGGCTAAGCATAATTAACAATAGGACCTGGGCAGTACCGATAAATGGTGATTTAATATCGGTAGGCATTTATGATAATAAGGCCCTAGTCCTAGTGTTTTTGAATAATACGGTATGGCTAGACGTCATTAATCAAGATGGGTCATTAATACTACATAAGGGCATATGGAGAGACCTAGGTGCACTTAGCTCATATTGTTATATAGATATTTATCAATACTGGGCAGGTATATTTCAATTAACTAGAGACATCTTCCTACTAACGGTAGGCCCCTTCGCCTTCAGCTTCTACAATTTAAATTATTATTGCTTACCTGTGCTGTACATGGTCATAAATGTCAGCAATGACAAACAGATAATGAAGTTAACCAGGTTCGATTGGTCGGGAAGTATATACAGTATCATTCCATCTCTATACATAGACTATGTGAGTAGCCATAACATCATTTTTCATTATGTAGTGATAACCATTGTATTAGGTACCTAACAACGCCTGACGCTGTGATTAATGATTGGTGGTATTACGCAATTTTCGACTCACAATACTCAATAATCGCAGTAACAATGGCATGGATAGCACTTATAGTGATCGCAGTAATAAGGCCGTACCTAACGAAAGGCAGATCCAGAGATCAGTGATAAAACACGTATTGATCAGTGCGTTCATTATACCTAAAGTTGTTTGTTTAACATATACGCTGTGTAAATCTATAGTTTTGATGGGTAGAATAGCGCAATACTTCTTAACTCCTTCAAATGGGTCCATGGGTATTGGTTGTTCTTAATGTTAAAGGTTAATTGAATTAGGTGGTAAAAGTAAATAACACTGTTGTAGGAATTATTTACTAGAGGTTTATGTCTAGCCGTAGTATTGGCTATGGCATCTGCCCAAGGTGTGGTAATCGCGGTGTGCTCATTATTAAGGAGTTGAGTGGCGGGTACTACGCTTATTATAGGCATGGCAAGGTTTGGCACTACATTGGTCCGTTATCCATATTCTATGACCAATTAATTAATAGTCTCTATAACGAGTATAGGGAATCCCTAAGGAAATTAGCCACACGGATTAGCGCTACCCGCGGAAATACCACGGCTGATAGACAAATAATTAATGCATTAGTTGATGGTTTGACCCACGTACGTAGGGGAATACTTTGGCTTATGATATTAAGTGCGTTGTTTTACGTAATAGCACTCGCGATAGTTATCTCAAGGATCACCCCAATCACTGGGGCTGTGGAGGTGGTTAATGCCGTAATAAGTCTTGTTTTGACATATGTTTTCCTGCTCGGTGGGTTCAATATATTAAGCGGCATAGATTATGCGAGGTATGGTATGGGATTGAGCGGTACTTACTTGAGGTTTGTTGGTATATCCCTAGTAATGGTGGTGGATGTTATGTATGCCCTATCAATTGTGGCGCCGACCGTGGTAGTACCATTGACGGTAATAGCTGGGGTAACAATCGTGGTGTCATGGGCTCTGATATACACGGCAATCCTCAGATCAACCAAGTACATAGACCTAAGTAGAGCGATTAGAATAGGGATGGTACTAGCCTTAATGGGTTACTCCCTCGATTTGGTCCCAGGGCTCAATGAATTTGGTCCACTCCTACAGATAATTGGTGAGGCACTCATAGTAATGGACCTAGGTATCGCCATAGCTAGGTTAAAACGTGAAAGCTAATGAAGTACGTCCATTGTGGTAGGGCATTACCAATAAATAACGATGCTGGGTTGGGAACGTGTATGGTAGAAGGTAAAACCCCAGGTACCTGGTTCAAATACCTGGTGATTACGGCATCCTTACTAACCATAGTACTACTGTACATATATCTATACTACAGTGTAGTAGCACTAACCCCGCATGGTAATGCTAATACTGTTTATTTGGGTCATGACTTATCGATAAACTATACAGAGTCAATAAATTACTTTAGGGGTACTGGTGGTTTAATTATCATAATTGGACCACAGAAACTGTACAATGAGGTTTACCAAAGAGCCCTAGGTCTCGGCATTACTAATGTGTATTACGCAGGGCTAAACCTCAGCGAGGCATTGACGTTACTAATACGTAGGCCAGGCTCAATATTAATCATCGACCTGCCCTACATTAGAATGAGCCCAGCCGAGTTGAGTAATATGGTCGTGCCATATGTGAGGTACGGCATCATAGCGTTCTACAACGCATCGCCAGTAATACTCCAGGACTATGCCCTAAATGTCCTATTAAGGGCTGAGGTTATTAATAACGTGGTTAATGGGCACTACATAGCCTTCATACCCTACCTAGCCGGAGGTTCCCCATTCAGTGTTGAGGCAATTACTGATTATGGGAATAGGCTTGACGTGTCCATAGGCTATAAATTGAGTTTGAGGGGTTTAATGTTAGTACTGTATGAACAAACGCATGATGCATACTCTGATCCGTGTAGAGTGACCTCAACAGGCCAGTTAAACCTACCTGGCGGTAGTTATTATGAAAGCCCAACATTCAATGACTATGGTGGTCCGTACAGCGATTCGTACATTTCCAGTTGGTATTACGACTTCTGCATCTATTACCCATCTAATTGGGAGTATACTGCAACAGTCCCTGACTACATTAATTTATTTCCATATGAGTGGGTTGACGTACAACCCCAAAGCTCGTATAGCTTAGCCTACTACGAATGGACACCGCCTAGATCCGCCATAACCACCTACAGCATGGGTATTGCGATTGATTACTCATCATCATGGGAATGGTATAGTAGTGGAGGGGGTTATAGTAATGGCCTTTCGCCAATCTCAGGACCGCAGGTCTTTTCATCACCAAGCTCCACATCCTCAACTGTTTCCGACCCAGCCAATGTAGTGCATAGCGATTTACCCGTGGTTAGTAACGTGTACTCAAACGATACCTGGTCACTAATGCTTAGTAATGCCGCATTTGGCGGTGCGGTGCAGTTTAGCGCTGGTGATAATGGTGTACTTAACTTACCCTCAACACAGACAGAGCCCTACTACACGGGTTACCTGCCGGTCGATGGTAACTTCACGATAGAATCCCAGGAATTCCCATCTGATGGAACGCAATGCATGTATTACTATTACTACGCAATACAACTTAAGTGGTATGTGATCTACGGAACATCGCCAACAACCCTAAGCTTCAATAACGAAAGCTACGTAATACGGTCACCGGCACTCAGTGGCATAGCATGCTTCCCAGCATACCCGCATTAAACGTTAGTCCTCTTAGTATCAACATAACTATTCATGATATAAAACCAAAAATTTAGTTAGGGATAAAAGGGTGGGTTATGAGTAGATTAGTAATATGAGGCTTTCATACACATTGCTAATTATAGTGCTAGTTCTCTCATCTTCAGTAACTACATACTATGCATATCAATACCTAACAAAACCAATATATTGCATGTGCCCCGCGGTATTTCTCAATGAGGTCTATAATACTTACGTTTATTACAACAACAAATTGATTTATCACGAGTGGTATTTCGAGGCTTGGCCGACACCCTGTTGCGATAATTTCCCAGGGTTAAAACCACCAATAACCTTCAACGGCATAGTTAACGAAACAACATGCATACAGATAACGGGAATAACCCCACCACCTGGTATCGTCAATTATACATGCATGATAGCCCACAGCGGTAATGCCATGATCATAATACCAACGAGGATAGTAGCCCAGGAGGATAGGGCATGCAGTATTGAGAGACTACTGCAGAGATTCCTCACTTATGACGAAATGGGCCTAGGCACACTGTATGGAAATACGCAAACCCTAATAACGGGCATACCAATCATTAAGGAGTTTATAGGCAATAACAGGGTCTTCCTAATCGGCCAGGAATTCATAACAAACACGACAAAGGTTAGCCACTACCTAATTGTTTACGTTTCGGGAATCGAATTAAAGATAAGCGTTGAATCAATAGGCATAAGGACTGGTATGACGCAGGAGATAGGAACAATAACCGTGCAGTACTACTACTCAACAAACATCAATGAGACCAACACAATAATCATAATGTTAACGCCAAGGCAGTGAGCTATACATCAATGTTATTACTCACGGCATAATCATACAGCCTAAGGGCAATCCTCAATAAATCCCTGTAAAACGCCTTGGCCGGGATTTCACGAAGAACGTCAATAGAGACTTGAGAGTAATTATGCACGAGGACGCTCCTGAAGCCTATCATCCTTCTAAAGGCCCTTGAGTCATCATCACTTATAATACCGACTTGGCCCAAGTAAATGGGTACCTCAGAGTATGTTGATGGTGCCTTAAGGTCCTTCTCGACCATTATGTGCGAGCCCATGTTAATGAGGGCTTGAATGGCTACTTGAAGACAGTGCAATATCGCTAACGAGCATGGGCAGCGCATCAATAATGTTAACACTATCCCTAAACATAACCGCAACATTCACATCACTAAGAGGACTGAATAAGCCATAAACC
>NZ_JBMFVA010000029.1:0-13064 GCF_049966235.1 Vulcanisaeta sp. | reverse complement strand
ACCCAAGACCTAAACCAAATAGGAATACCAACATCAATAACATACGTAACATCCGCAGAATTCGATACCTGGGTAACCCCAGATGCAACCGCTGCCTTCTTCTATGGCGAGTGGATGCCCGATTGGCCAGACCCAATGTATCAAATAATGTATTCACTGCTTAATGTCGCTAATGGTGGTTTATCAGGAGACCTGGCTTGGTTTAATAATACGATTGTTAATGAGTTGACTGCTGAAATGCCCTTCGTAACGAATGAGACGGAGCAATTACAAATGCTTGCCGAAGTCTACAACATAACATACTGGCAAGCACCATATTACTGGATGCCATTCCCAGAATACTACATGATTGCACAACCATACCTTAAGGGAATAATATGGACATTCGACACCTACTACTACAATACCATGTATTATCAACCAATCACACTATACGTAATAACCTACAGCAACGGCACACAAGTAATCCAATACAACAACGGAACAACAATCAACATAACCAACACGTAATAACCCATTACCTTTGATTTCATTTAAAATCTTTCTTATACAATTAAAATAGTTACTTTAAGACTCTCCTCATTATTCGTAGTATATTTTCTCCAGTTACTTTTGCTATTTCGTTGTCGCTGTAGCCGTGCTTAACAAGCCACCTTACTATGTTTATGAATTCCGATGGATTCTCAAGCCCATCCACGTACTCAACCCTTGGGTACTCAGGCAACTCCTCATAGAATGCCGCCAGTGATAGTTGTGGAGAAAATACCCTATGCAGCGCTACGTGGTCACCAAATAGTGTGTCTGGTCCGAAGGCCACGTAGTCAATACCAACAAGCTTCTTCAGGTATTGGAAGTGCTCCATAATGCTCTCAATACTATGTCTCGGGTGATTCCTAGTTATTGTTGTGTGCGGTGCAGCCTCAACACCAATTACGCCTCCCTTCTCTGCAAGGGTCTTGATAACCTCGTCAGGCTTCATCCTCCTTGAAGGCCGCAATGACCTTGCGCCAGCGTGCGATATGACAACTGGATCCCTACTGTAGTTAATCGCGTCCGTACTCGTCTTATCGCCAGTATGGGCCAGGTCTATTATCATGCCCAGCTTATTCATCCTATCCACAACCTCATAACCAAGGTCAGTCAACCCATTATCAACCCTGCAGGCCAAACAAGCACCAAGCTCACTACCCTCACTATAGGCTATCCCCATCATCCTAACACCAAGCCCATACAGAACATTGACCCTATCAACATCACGTCCAATCCTGGGTGGGCCCTCAAGGTGCAGGAAAATTGCCATCTTACCCTCCCTAAAGGCCCTCTCAGCATCCTCGGCCCTAGAGCCGATGAAGGCTATGCCCGAGTGCTCAGTGTCGGCCCTCTCCATACCAATTTGATAAACCACATTATCCCAACTCCAGGGGGTCCTTAGTCATTATGCTCTCACCATCAAGCAAGCCATCGAAGACCGCATCAAGCCCTGAGGCGGCCAATCCCTCATAGCCTATGAATGGCCTATTACGCCAGGTATACTCAAAGTACTCACTTGGGTTCTCCGGGTAGATCTGTAGGTGGTCGTGAAGTGAAATTAATATATGCCTCTCAATGAATTTCCCAACTCTCTCCTCCTTAACCTTACTAAGCTCGACCTTACTTGACGGAACCCTACCAACCTCCTTAGCCAGTTTAAATGGTCTGTAGTCCTTGTTGGGTTCTAGGAAGGACCAGGAGTGATAACCATTATAGGATTTACGACCCATTTAAGCTTTATGTAATTGCCTTAATTCCTGGGCTTTTACTATGATTACTTGGTCCTTGATTTCGTGGAATGCGACCTGTATTGTCTCGTTTATTAGTTTCATCACGGTCTCCTCGTCCTTGGCAATTACGTAGATTAGCCTAGAGCCGTATCTATCATAGGCATATTTTTAGGGAGGCTAGGTCAACCCTAAAGTTATCAATATTATACTCCTTCTTAACCCTAAAGCCGAGCCATTCACCTATATCTCTAGCTATCTTGATTGACATAATGAGTAGGGAAGGTTATGACCTAATAATCATATCATTTAACCCGGAGTTACTTGAAGAATTAATTAATATTAATAATGATAGACTATCCTAATTATAGCGAAGAGCATTATCAAAAACATCACTAAGAATACTGAAAGGGCAAAGGCCGTAATTCTCAATCCACCTGGTAATTGTAGATTTATAAATGAATTACGTAAATTAATTTCTATTTAATACATTATTAATATCTAGTTTCTTTTTCTTTTTCAAGTTATGACATAACAGATTGAAAGCTAAAATTTAAATAATTATTAAGGGCAAAATTATTAATGGTTCAGGTTAGTGATATTGAACGAGCCATTAGGGGTTGCTTGGATATTATTGGTGTTTCCGTTGGTGATTGTTTATTTGGTGTTTATGATTGTAGGAGCATTGATGTTCATGGGGCTGGTGCTTACGTGTTCTTTGATGGCTCTGGGGTTTATTATGTGGGTGAGGCTGATGACGTAGCCCGTAGGTTATTGAAGGAGCATTGCTCGGTTCATATAGGTGGTTCTGAGGGTGTTGTTAGGTTCCTAATGCATTACCTCAATGAGATCTGCGCCAACAGCAGTAAATGGGTTGGGCTTGACGCCGTGGGTAGGGAGGAGTTCGTTAAGAAAATTCTGGGTGAGAAGATCAATAGTTTAAGGATATACGTGGTCACGTGCAAGGAATTAAGTGATAGTAAACAAGGCAATAGGAGGGTCAGGAATAAGTTAAGGATTAGGCTTGAGGAATGTTTAAAGGAGAAGTTAAGGCCCATATTGAACCCGTAATAACTCTAGACGGTAGTCTCTAGCGAGCATGTTTTTATTGTATTCCTTGTTCAGGGTAGGTCATTGATTGTTGGGCTTTAGATATTAAGCTCTGGGCTCGTTGTATTCTCGTTAATTCTCTATTTTATGATATCCTCAGTTCTTGGCTCTAGCGTCTCATCCTCGTCAAACGGCCTTTTGTTTCAGTCAAGCTTAACTTCGTAAACATGCATTAATTACCTAAGTTGTTAGATAGATGTGTTTTCGTGTTTCTAAATTGCTTGATAATATTCCGCTATTTTCATTGATTACGTCAAGCATGAAGTCTTCATTACCCTTGTCAGACACAATTCCCATAAAGATTTGTCTAATGGTTAGTGATGTTATTAATGTAGTTTATTACTTATGGGATTCTCATGTTGGTACTATTAGCATTTGTAACTGGTGTGGTTATTCTTCATCATCGTCTCGGTGATTGTAAATTTTCTGTGCATTGTCTTCGGTTTGTTATAGAATGGTTTATTAATTATTTAGGATTGAAAGTAATTGATGATCCAAGGCAATCTATGGATAGCCCTTTCAATGGTGTTCCTTGCCTTAGCCGCAGTCTTCGGTACTCTATGGTTTGTGAGTAACCAGAATTACTCAACGTTAATGGCTGCGTACAATGCCTTAAAGGCTCAGTATGATGACTTGAAGAGTCAGTACTCAGGTCTGCAGAGCCAATACAGTAATTTACAAAGCCAATACTCAACGTGCAAAAGCCAGTTGATGAATTTACAAAATCAGTACAATAACCTACAGGGGCAGTATCAATCATGCTAAGCCCAACTACAACAATGCGCACCAACAACCCCCACCCTCCAGGTGCAGGCTGTTGGTTTGACTGGTGTTGGTTCAGGTAGCATTGCCATGTTGACGTTCTTGATTAGTAATCCGTCAAGCAGTGGCATTGGCATTAATGGTTTCACGTTGGGTAGTCTATCATGCGTGTTTTCAAGCCCAGTGCAGGTGCTGGCTGGAACTCAGGGAGGTCAATTAAAAATAGCATTAATAATAAGTAATGGGGCCTTTAGTGAGGTTTCCGCATTTATTTCTAGTGGAATAGTTATGCCAAGTGGCATCACGGCATCATGCAGTGGTGCTCAGGCCGCCCAGGTTGGTATCCAATACAGTGGTTACATAATTACGGTCAGTGGGCAGACATACCCATTCACAGTAACAGCAAGCTCATAGTATTTAGTCAGTGCCTTGACATTTCCCATTAAAAACAACGTTTCATTACATAAATGACATTGTTAATTTCAATCTATTTTAATTGAAAGACAATGTTTAAATAGTTATTTTAACCATTGTTAAAACTTAAGGAGTTAAATGTAAGACAGTGTAAGGTATCAATTAAAGTAGATAATAAGACTATACAATCTACGATAATTCTCATAATTTAGGGTGATTCATGGTCATGGATCAATATAGAAACTGTTTACGTTCTATTTTTAATACTAAGGCCTTAAATAAGTCATTTTTACTTCCTGCTGCTTACGTACGTTACTGTGAAGCTTGATCCGTCAAGCGTTAATAAGCTTGGTTGTGCCAGGATCTTTCCGTTGTACGCAGTCATCACTATTTCTACGGTTGATGGGTAGTTTCCGAAGGCAGTGGTGCTACCGCCCACGGTTGCGTAGCACGTGCCCGTTACATCCGTGTAGTCTTGCCCGAAATACGCAGTTCCGAAGTTTGCCAGCGCCGTTAATTGCCCATTAACAGTCGGCCTCTCCAGTATGCACTCAGCCGATGAGAGTAGTGCTCCACTTACGCTGCCCGTCACCGTGTACGCCTCGTTCCTTGTCACGTCCTTAATGGTTATTTGGAATGAGTTACCCCCTACGTATGTCACGTTTACGTAAATCGCGTCGCCAGGCTTAACTGTGAATCCACTTATCTCAACGGAGGGTGATGGGTAAAATTCGTACCAAGCCCAATACATGGGCTTGCCACCGCTGCATTCTACGGCTATTCCGGCCTGCTCCACTGTGCTGTCGTTGTATCCGTCTAGTCCTGCCCAGAGCGCTACGTAGGTTGTTTGTTTGGTGCAGGTCACGGATGGTACGATGAATGAGCCTGCGACACTAGTCACAGTGCCCTCCTGTGCGGGCACTGCGTAGCCAGCCCAGTTTAGGCTGTAGACTGTTGATGCGTAGCCAACGCCGTGCTTAATCATTGGGTGCATCGTGGGTGTTGCCGCAAGTACGTGGGCTGTGATTATTGATGCGACAGCTATTAACGTGAGTGCTGTGAGTATGGGTATTAGTTTATTCCCATTCATTAATTATGGGATGGTTAATCCCCTTTAAAACATTACCTATTCTCATTTTAATTATATTGAATAGATATTATTAATTTTCGCATCATTTTACATACTTTGTCTCAGGAAATCCAAGGCCTTGGCAGGGTGTTCCTCCGGCTTAACTTTCCTAATTACCTTAGCCACCTTGCCCTCCGGGTTTATTATGAATGTGACCCTCTCCGCAGTCCCCGTAGGCCTTAGCACTCCGTACGCCTGTGATACGCGTTTCTCGCTGTCGCTCAGTAGTTTGAATTTCACGCCGTACTTCTCCGCAAACTTCCTCTGGGTGCTTACCGAGTCCGTGCTTATGCCAAACACCACGACGCCCAGCTTCTCGAGCTCATCCCAGAGCCTGGCGAATTCCTGGGTCTCCCTCGTACAGCCGCTGGTGAAGGCCTTTGGGAAGAAGTAGAGCACTACCCACCTGCCCCTGTAATTCGATAGCCTTATTACCTCCCCATCGTGGCTTTGTAATTCGAAGTCAGGAGCCTCCTCGCCCTCGTTGACCATCAAGTCACCACTGCGATTAGGCTTTTCTATGTTTGGTTTGAATTAAATTAATATAACTGGTTCCAGGTACTTAATCACATGAGCTCACTTAGGAGCTACTTGATGGAGGTCATCCATGAGTACGAGAGGATACTGAGCATGTATAGGGTATTGATGAACCTGGGCGCTGCATGTGATTTGAGTGAGTACGTGGATGTTATCGAGGCGGCGCTTATTGAGTCTGTACTCGCTCATTACCGTAGTTTGATTCAGTTCTTCAAGATTGTTAGGGGTAGGAGGTATAAGGATGTAATTTACTACCTGCCATACCTCAAACGCGGGAGTGCCAGGGAGTTTAGGCGTAGGGTCAAGGAGTGCCCTGGTTATGAGGATGTCCAGAGGATCATTAGGGATGTTAATAAGTACGTACTTCACCTTACGAGGGAGGCGGCTGAGTCTGGCGATAGGGCTGCCGTGGGTAGGGACGGCGTTGTGGCGGTAATTAGGCTCCTCTGTTGTGTCTTCTCTGTCTTCGTTGATTATGTTGATGCGAGGGTGGTTGGTGTTGATGTTGTTAATGCGCTTAGGAGACTTAATGGTGATTGCGTTAAGTATTAAAGTCCTTGTTGGTTGTTTGCGTGATGAGTCTTGTGGAGATTGACGGTTCAGTGCTTGAGGGTGGTGGGCAGATACTTAGGACAGCACTGGCGCTGTCGGCAATCACGGGTAAGCCAGTTAGGATATACAACATTAGGGCCAAGAGGAGTAATCCGGGGCTTCAACAGCAGCACCTGACCGGCGTTATCGCTGCCGCCAGGATATCCAATGCACAGGTCACGGGCGCCGTAAAGGGCTCCACGGAGCTCGTGTTTAAGCCGGGGAAAATTGGCTGCGGCGAGTTTAGGTTCGACATTGGCACCGCAGGCGCGGTTACGCTAGTAATTCAGACAATATTACCAATACTCGTGTTCGCCCCATGTAGGAGTATGGTTACGATAACCGGCGGCACTGACGTGCCCTGGTCACCACCAATCGACTACGTGAGGTTCGTCATGCTTCCAATGCTCGGCTTATTCGGCGTTAAGGCTGAGGTGAGGTTGGTCAGGCGAGGCCATTACCCGAGGGGTGGTGGTGAGGTTGTGCTTACGGTGGAGCCGAGTAAGCTAAGGCCTGTTGAGGTTGTTGAGTTTGGGGAGCTGAAGGAGATCAGGGGCATTTCACACGCGGTTAGGTTGCCGGCCCACGTGGCTCATAGGCAGGCTAGCTCGGTCAGGGAGTACCTGGTTAAGGCTGGGGTTAAGGTCCCAATTGACATTGCCGTGGAGACCTATGAACAAGGCAGGGACCCGCACTTAGGCCCTGGCAGCGGTATTGTTCTCTGGGCTGTGTCGAGTAAGGGCTTGATTAAGGGTGCGGATGCGCTTGGTGAGAGGGGTAAGCCGGCGGAGGTGGTTGGTGAGGAGGCTGCCAAGGGACTGCTCGAGAATTTAAGGAGTGGTATGGCGCTTGATGAGTACATGGGTGATATGGTGATACCGTACATGTCCCTGGCCGGCAACAGTGTCGTCGGCGTCTCTAAGATAACTCTTCATGCCTTAACTAACATATACATTGTTGAGAGAATACTCGGCGTTAAGTTCGAGGTTGGTGGTAAGGAGGGTGGGCCTGGTCTCATTAGAATTGTCAGCACCTAATCGTGCTGGGTTATTTTTTACTAGGCGTATCACAGTGTGACTGATTGATGGGGTTAAGCACTGGGTATAGGGGTAGCCATGTCTTGTTATCGGTGCTCATTGGCTTGGGTACTTTCCTCGATGGTTATGACCTACTCAACATCAGTGTTGTTCTACCTTTCTTGATTCACTTCATGCATTTGACTCCAGAGATGCAGGGATTGCTCGGCACAACCACTTACATAGGTGGTGTATTTGGTGCCCTGGTCTTCGGTGTGTTCAGCGACCTTAGGGGTAGGAGGGTAGCGCTATTGAGCGACATAGCCTTCTTCCTAATTAGCTCCCTCCTCTCGGCATTCGTAATATCTCCCGAGCAACTACTGGTACTTAGGTTCCTGGTTGGTTTCGGTATTGGTGCCGACATAGTGTCTGGACCAGCCTTGCTCTCTGAAGAGTCACCAACGCCGAGGAGGGGTCTCCTACTTGGTGTTTCATTAATAATGATGCCACTCGGCGGCCTAATCAGCGCCCTATTGGCTCATGTATTCTTCACCATGGGTTTATCCCCAAGCATCCTATGGAGGATTATCCTAGGTGCTGGTGCCGTGCCCGCAGCCATAGTAATACTACTCAGGAGTAGGTTGCCGGAGTCATCAAGGTGGTTACTCAGGGGTGCCCCAGGGCGTAGAAGAATATCATTCAAGAAGGTGTGGGGTGATTACTGGAAGATGCTCATTTACTCCTCAGCTGCCTGGGTTGGTGCAGGTACGACGTCGATATTCACGATATTCACGCCAATGCTTGTGGCGCTCAGGGGCGGCGGCTATGGCAATATGCTAAATACGGTACTGGTTCTTTGGGTCTTCGCTACGTTGGGCGCTATGCTTGGTTCACTAATGCTTGATAGGGTTGGTAGGAGGGTCCTACTAATGGCTTCTCTAGTTGGTTTAGGATTCGCATTTTGGTACGTCGCAGCTACATATAGGGCTCCAGAGCTTGAGTACTCGCTGTCTTTAGCTATGTTCCTAACATTCCTAGTAGTTAGTGGTGCATACACGGTTCAGACCGAGGTCTTCCCAGTGGAAGTTAAGTCCTTCGCTGACGGGATTGCCTTCTCCCTAAATAGGATTGCGAATTTCGTGTTTGGGGCATTAACACCAATCTTCCTCTACACCGGTTCAATAATACAGTACCTGGGTTGGATTGGGGCCTTCGTACTACTAATGGCCGCAACTGCATTGCTGACCGGAATAGAGACTGCCAGGAAGGATCTTGAGGAAATAGAAAGTATTGCCAAAAGATAATAAATGAAATGTGTCGAATTGCCTCAAGGTAATTCTTAATTCCTTAGATGCTTCATGAATTATGGAATGATATTCATAGAGACCCTGGTTTACGTGGTTAAGGAGGGCAAGGTCCTATTGATAAGGAAGAAGCGTGGACTCGGCGCTGGTTATTATAATGGGATTGGGGGTAAGGTTGAGGATGGTGAGAACGTGGTTTCAGCCGCGATTAGGGAGTGTAGGGAGGAGGTTGGCATCACACCAAGGAATCTAGAGTGGATGGGGCTTCTCGAGTTTTGGAATTACGAGGATGATAGGGTTGAGTCTGTGCATTTTGTACACGTATTCCTGGCCAGGGACTTCGATGGAACGCCCAGGGAGTCTAGTGAGGCTGAGCCTATATGGTTTGGTATTGATGAGATCCCTTACAATAATATGTGGGAGGATGACATTATGTGGCTGCCTAAGGTACTTAGTGATAAAAGGGTGTATGGTAGGTTCGAGTTCGATAGGTGGAGACTCATTAAGTCTGAGGTTTATGAGGTAATCCCTAGCAAATAGTCAGTCACGCCCTTGCTCGTCATTAGCTCAGGTGTGTCACTAATCATCATTGGGCCAAAAATTCCTTAAGTACTGTTATTAAATTACCTTAGTGTGCTGAATCCTTCCAGGACTGACGAGGTGATGTGAAAACCGACCACTGAGTACAACAAGTATCCTCAGCTCAATCCTCCGTCCCTAAGCTACGTACTACTAAAGCTATGTTTCGCCAAACCCCAGGTCAATGTTAACGTTCCTGGTAATGACAAATGAGGAAGCTTCATGAACAACATCTAATGTGTACGTACTTACCCGAGTGCTTATGTTCAAAATCATGGCATTAATTATGTATAGCACTGGCATAAGCATAAATGATAAGAAGATGAAATGCTTATTAGCATCGTCAACTTTCCCTGACCCACCATCAGTAGCCACCTTCTGCGGTGAAGCACTTGGTGGCGGTAGAACTAGATACACGGCTGGCACCTTTGGATGTATATCCGAGCCCTTCTCAAAGTAAAAGTTGCCATCCCTCGGTTCCCAATACCAAGCCTCAATAAACCAAAGAAGGGAGCCTAAATCATAGTATTTCCTCTCAAGGATCCTAATGCCCTCGGGTATCTTCCTTCTTGGTGAATTGCCGTTAAATGGGTAATAAAGGACTATGGTGGATCCTGACATCATTGGGAATGGTACTGACATTCCTAATTACTTTCTATTTCAGATATAAAAAGCTTACTGATAATATCTACCAAAAATACGCACAATTTCATCTGTTTGGCAAGTAATTATCGTAAGTTCATCACATACTTCACCTAGAAGGTATGAGCAAAAGTTCATGACACTACTTAGCCCTTCCCCTATACATAAAGTATATTGTTAGGTCGTAAATAATCTTTACTGATCCACTGATCACGAAAGGTAAGGAATAAAGTCCTAGTGATATTAAATCACCAACTATCGGTGATCCAGGCAGGGAACTAATGCTCCTTGCCGTATTCGTTATTGCGTTAGCGGCAACCCTTTCCTCATCACTGAATATCTGTGCCATAAACGCCTGCCTAGTTGGCACATCCATCTGAGAAACACTCTGCCTTAGCAGAAGAAATGCGAGGCTTCCAGGAAATGTTCCGGCGAATGGTATTAGGATCAGAAATACATTTGATAAAATGTGCGTATATACCATAGTCCTTAAATTACCAATCCTCTCAGCTATGAGCGGAGCAATCACTAATGACAATGCAGTAATTATATTAACGACCATGAACACAACACCCAATTCCCTCAAAGACACGCCGTAACGAACATAAAACCAATACGATAATAAGGACTGCGTTATTAACCCACCGCCAAAGGCATCCATCGAGTACAATACTGATAAATTCCTAATATCAATAACGGCAGACCTATTTAACCTCCTTAAGCCAACACCCTTTCTTGACGACTCAATGCCACCTAATGCGCTGTAAACGATAATCATAACTAAACCAGCGATGGCATAAACCAGGTACATAGACCTGATGACGTATAGATTATTGCCTAGGTATGCCGGTAACGAGGAAGCGAGGGCACCGATTGACGAGGCAGAATAACCAATTAAATTATACACACCCAAAACTCTACCCAACCTATTACCTGTAAATCTCGGCAAGACACCAACCTCAACAGACTGAAAAGGGCCTGTCTCGGTCCCCGTAGTACTTACATTGCCAATAAATAGCGCCAATGCAATCACCAGATATAACGAGAATGAAAACAACAATACTCCGGACATAAACATAAGAAAACTGAAAATAATCAACAACCTCCTCCTACCAATAACATCACCAAACCAAGTCAACAATATGTTAGAAAATACATTACCAAGAACCACAAAGAACAGGGAAACACCGACATAAATAGGTGAAAAACCCAGCATGGCAAGGTAAATAGGTGTCAAAACACTAACAATACCAAAAACAAAGGTCCGCAGCCCCTTAACAAACAAAATCAAATAAACGCTCCTAACCATTCGCTAAAACTCAACAAACAAGTACTAATCAACTTAACTATAATAATAAGATCGGTGATCCATTAGGACTTGGTTCCACTATTATCTTACTTTCTATCCCAAAATATAAATCTACTATTTCGATTTGTAAATGTAAAAATATTTATTTTTAATTTTAAATTCAATATTATGTTAGCTTTATCAAGCTATAGATATTGCGCCATCAACCACAACCACAGCTCCATTCATGTATGATGAGTCATCGGATGCCAGGAAAAGCACGACCTTAGCTATTTCAGTTGGGTCGGCAAATCTACCTAGTGGTATCCTTTGAAGGAATTGTTTTGTGAACTCTTCATAGGTTGTTCCATAAGCAGATGCTGCCCTAACAGCCATTGGTGTACTGACCCACCCTGGCGCTATCGCATTAACTCTAATTCCACGATTACCATACTCCACGGCCATACTCTTTGTAAGCATTATTAATCCCGCCTTAGATACTGAGTAGGGCATTGCTAGTGGTAATGGCCTTATACCAGCCACTGAGGCAATATTTACGATAATGCCCTTACTACGCCTTAACATTTCGGGTATTGCGTACTTACTCATTAACCAAGCGCCCTTTAAATTTACGCTAATGACCTTATCGAACTCATCCTCAGAAAAGTCAGCCGAAGGCTTGGCCCTCGGTAAGTCAATACCTGCATTATTAACGAGAATATCCAACTGACCATAACGCTTTACGGCTTCCCTAACGGCATTCTCGCAATCAGATGCCCTAGAAACATCAGCATGTACGAATAAGGCATCGCCACCATTACCCCTAATCATATTTGCAGTCTCCTCACCGCCCTTATCATTAACATCAGTAACAACTACTTTAGAACCTTCACTAGCAAATAATAACGCAATAGCCCTACCAATACCACTCCCTGCCCCCGTTACCATCGACACTCTACCATCCAACTTACCCATACCATTAAAGCATGCATACTTTAGCTTAATTATATTCTCATTAAATAAAGTATATTATTACATCAATATTAACAATAACCTATTAATATAATAAATCAACTGGCGGCCCCGGTGGGATTCGAACCCACGACCTACGGCTTAGGAGGCCGCCGCTCTATCCTGGCTGAGCTACGGGGCCATTGGAGTGTTTTTGTTCATGGTTTTTAAGTTTTTGCCCGTGGATTTTAGGTGGGATTATGATAATTAATGTTTTGTGATGTGTTTTCATCATACTTAATTCTACATTTTATTTATGGCTTCTACGTTTTACTTGTGGTGGTAGTGCCTTTATTGTGATTGTATGGGTCCTTAATGCATAGTTCTTTATTACGGCAATCCCATCCTGTGCATAGGTTATTTCACCGGCATGCTCCTTTAATCCTACCTTCTCTAGTATTTGTTCTTCACTTCTCAGGGCTATTTTTGTGTTTGTTAATTGGAGTATTAATCCATTTAGGTCGTCTGGGGTGTGGGTTGCGAATATTACACCAATCCTTCTAATCCTACCGAGTCTTGTTAACCTATTTATCATGGCCTCCACGGTGTCCTTATTCACATCCTCAGTATTCTCCTGAGGAAAGTAATTATGGGCCTCATCAATGAGTATGAATGTCGGTCTTGGCTCTGAACCACTCTTCAACTCCAAATCTCTAGCATTAAATACTCCATCCAGCATCCTATACACAATGACTGAGGATGCGAATGGGTTTTCTCTAAATAGCCTTAAATCAAGGTTTATGAAGCCCCTAAGTATTTCCTGGTAATTCGGTTCATCAAATACGGCCTTAAATTTAAGGTTTTGCGACCACTTAACATCCATTATACCTACTCCACCTATCATGTTTAACCCCCTAATTATGTCCTCTCTGCTTTCACCAAACCTATCTTCAATGGTCCTAAAACCAAGGCTTCACCAACATC
>NZ_JBMFVA010000028.1:0-15056 GCF_049966235.1 Vulcanisaeta sp. | reverse complement strand
CTCAGACCGCAATAAATCCATTTCCAATTTATTGCTATCACTATCCAATCAGGAACTACAATTTAAGTGGCAATCCACGGAGACCAAACCACTAATTCACCCATTGTCTTCCCATCCCTAGGCACATCCCTACCCTGCTCATCAACAACACGCAACTGAACAAGAGGTATTGGCAAACCAGTCCTCAGTACTATCCTTGCTTTCTCATCCTCTGGTAGATCTAGGTGCTCAGGCCTTAAGTAGGCCATTGTTAGTACTGGGGCTGTCTCCGTCATTCCATAGCCCGAAGCCACAACAACACCCCTAGTCTTTGCAGCAATGTATAATCCCTCAGGCATTGCTGAACCACCATTACCAAACCTCAATCCACTTAAGTCATACTTCTGTGAGTCTGGGTGGGTAAGGAGTAGGTATAGTATTGTTGGTACTCCACCCGTGTATGTAACCTTCTCCTCATGTATTAGCCTTAATATGTGGCCCCAATCATACCTGCCAGGTAATACGTACTTCCTAGTACCTGAAAGCATGACTACATATGGCGTTCCCCAACCATGTACATGGAATAATGGTATTAATGGCATGGCAGCATCCCTAATACCAACATTATACGGTGGGTAACTCAATGCTGTTGTCAATGACATTGCATGAAGAACCAATTGTCTATGTGTAAAGTAGACTCCCTTTGGTGGTCCTGTTGTTCCTGATGTGAATAGCATCGTTGCTGGTGTTCTTTCATCAATCTCAGGGAATTCCCTCAGTGGTTCATGCTTGAGCAAGTCCTCATAAGGAATCATCTTAACACCATAATCCTGGCTAGGCTGCTTACCCCTATCACTCATGTAGATCACGAGCTTTATTGTCTTTATGTTATCAAGTATAGGCTTTATGAATAGCTCAAAGTCATCAATATTTATTACTAAAACATCGGGCTTAGCTATGCTCATTATATACATTATTTCATGTGGTGCTAACCTAATATTTACTGTGAATAGTGTGGAGCCTATTGAGGGTACCGCATAGAATAAATCAACGTATCTAAGGGTGTCCCACTCCATTACGGCCACCTTTGATCCGAATTCCCACGGCTTACCTTGCTGCAGGCCTAGGTTCATTAATGCAGCTGCAACCCTACGAACCCTATCGGCGAACTGGGAAAACGTTAAAGATAACCTGAAATCATAAGGCGGTCTATACACTATCTCATTATTAGGAAAGGCGTATGAAGCCCAAGTAAGTATTTTATCAACGCTTAGTGGGTAGTCCCTAAAACCAGTAATTAATTCATTTTGTCCTTCCATAATTTTATATTTGTAAATTTTTATTTAAAAATTTTAGCACTAAATAAAATATATACTTAATTAAATAGGCAATGCAATCCTCATCTTCTTGGTAGGTACACATTACTCCCAGCGGCCAATTCTAGGGCATCTATCAATAGTTCTGAAAAGACAGGATGCGCAACCACCCACTCCTTTACCTCACCCAGAGTTAGTCCTTTCCTAATTGCCATCGCTGCCATATTAACTAGTTCCGATGCCCATGGACCAATCATATGAAAACCAATAATTTTCCCACTAACTCTTTCGGCAATTATCTTAACCCAGCCATACGGCTTATTATACGCTATAACCCTGTAGTTTATAATATTAGGCATTTTAGTAACTATGTACTTTGGGTCATCCTTATTAGCTATGGTCCCTACGGAGGCTATTTCAGGGTCTGAAAACACAACCATCGGTATTAGGGAATAATCAATCCTCGAGTTAAGGCTAGCCGCATTCTCAGCAGCTACTATTCCCTGAACCTTAGCCACACTGGCCAACATGTACTTACCAGTTACGTCACCAGCAGCATAGATACTGGGTACATTAGTCCTGGAGTGATCATCAACAGTAATGGCACCATTCCTAACCTCAACACCAACACCCTCAAGGTTAAGTCCCTCAGTATTTGGTTCCCTACCAACCGCGATTAAGACCTTATTAACCTTCAATGATTCACCATTGGATAGTCGGACAAGCCCATTGTCAGGGTCTATCTCGGTTACGGATGTGCTTACCTTAATGTCAATCCCATACATCTCCTTCATGACTTTACCAGCAAGATAATTACCCAGTTCTGGATCTGGGAATGTTGGCAGTAACCTGTCCATTACCTCAACAATAGTAACCCTAGAACCCAGTTTATACAGTAATGTCCCCAACTCAACGCCTATTGCGCCACCACCAATAATTAGCACGCTTTCAGGAATTGAATCAAGCAAGAAGAAATCATCACTGGTTATGGCGAAGCCTCTCCTTAACCCCTGCTCTATGCCCTTTATTGGTGGTAACTTAGGCCTGGAACCTGTGGCTATTAGTATGTTCCTAGCCTCTATCACTGAATCACCAACCTTAATAGACCTTGGTGATTCAAGCCTAGCCTCACCAATCAACACCTTAACACCCCAACTCGGAAACACCCTAAACATGTACCATGCAATTATTTGATTAATTAATCGATCCTTAGCCTCAAACATGGCCTTAATATCCAGCTTCATGTTGGTACTCAATCCCTCATTAACCAAGTACTTACTTAACTCGTAATAATGATCAACTATGTATAGTAGTTTCTTCGTGGGTACGCAACCAACATTTACACAAGTCCCGCCTAGCCTATTCCTATCTCTTTCTATGAGTAATACCTTAAGCCCTAGCTGGGCAGCACGTACAGCAGCATCAGCGCCAGCCGTCCCTGAACCAATAACTACGAAGTCCCACCTAGTATTCTCAGCATCCCTACTAGTGATTTCAACACTCATTTACTACCACCTAACAATGATCTTAGCGTCATCTCTACGGACTTCCTAACAATGACCGTACACTTCCTTCGCTGCTCAGGTGAAACAAGGTCAAACCTTGGATTTAAATCCCTACAGTTTGGTGATCCAAACATGTTCACAAACTGCCGGTAAATATCAGTAACCTTATTGTGAAGCTCAATGTGATAAGCTATAAACGGTTCACTTTGCTTACCACCCTTCTCCTCATCTATTCTTTTCTTCATATAAATACTTGTGGCGGCTATGGAAGCCCATAAGGCACCACAAAGGTGCCCAGAACCACTTAAACCACCTGCAAAACCTATTGATGATGCTATTAATTCCGGCGATGCCTTTATATTCAAGGCCTCAAGTAAGGCCACAAATGGTGAGTACGCGCAATTCTCAGTCTCTATCAATAATTGTGTGGCTCTTTCCTTGGTTTGTTTAATTAATTTCTCAAGATCAGCTTCCCTCATTAGTACCACCCTTCTCCTTCCTTACTCTCTCCTCAATCTCTTTAAGGAATTCAGCATAGAGGTGGCCGATCACTGGTATGGAACTAAAATCAACTCTATAGAATACACTTGGCATTGGTGGGTAAACAATGAAGTTGGTTTTGTTCTGTTCCTTAAGTGCATCAATAATATCACTTAATATACTTGCTGGAGTAACAAAAAGCATTTCGTAATCCTCAACATGACCAACAATCCTGTCGCCATACCCGGGTAGTGCAAGCCTAGGCTTACCGGTGAGGAGTACATCGGCAACGGCCGTATCCGACCCAGCCTTACCACTGGCGCTCAGTGTAACTTTCTCGCCGCTGATGTATACGTAAGCCGTGACCAGCTTCACCATTTGACCTGGAGTTCCGTAAATCATTACAACCTGCGGTTCATAAATGACATTATCAAGGGACATTGTTAATAATGCCTTGTACCTACCCATAGGTAGTCTTGGTAGACTACTATCAAGGGTCCTACCAGCTTCCTTGGTCCTCGTGTAAAGGCCATAACTAAGACTACCATCGAGAAAATAACTTGGTGGTTCAGCAAAACCAAAGATTATTATTTCGCCGGGACATGCCATATCCTCAAGGGTCGCTACCATGCCCATTCCATAATACCTGGCCACAGCTGACATTTGGCAAAAGGTTAGTTTTCTACGGAAGTGCTTGATAGGTCGGAATGCATTAATGCCTAACTCATCGGGGTCCTTATCAACCAATGCAATACCAACGGGTTTTGTCCTTAATCTAAGTATTTCCATTAGATCATTCGAGTAACGTTTATACTTCTCAGAAATTTCCCGGAGCTCCATAGTAATTTGTATCTCAAAACTTTATAAAAAATGTCAATATATAATTTATATATTTATTCAGACCAACACACGAAACATGAAATGCTTATAAAGCCTTACACTACCCGTGCTTGATGCCTAGGGTCTTCGATATTGGCAGGGTTTGCGTGAAGGTCGCTGGTAGGGAGGCAGGTAGGAAGTGCGTTATTGTGGATATTAAGGATGAGAACTTCGTGATAGTCACAGGACCTAAGTCACTGACTGGTGTTAAGAGGAGGGCGGTCAATGTTAAGCATATCGAACCAACCGAGTATAAAATAAACATTAAGAAGGGAGCCAGTGACGAAGAGGTTCTTAAGGCGCTTGAGGAGGCCAATCTAATCGACTACATGAAGCAGGTTATTAAGCCAAAGCTAACCATGGTACCGACTCAGTAATAATCAGCCCGGTTCGTAACTCTTCATCGATTCAATGTTCGAGGCTCACTCATCACCTAAGGACTAGGGCGTAACCCACCTTATTAATTTTAAAGGAACTCCTTAACCTCGCTTGGATCCTTGGCATGCTCTGTGGCTATTCTCTCGTTTAGATCAACCCCGAGACCTGGCTTTTTCGGTGGTGTTACATAGCCGTCCCTAATTATCATGCCTTCCTTAACCATGTCAGGCCACCAAGGCAGATCAATTGCATGCCACTCAATGGCTATGAAGTCCCCTATTGTGACTGCTACGTGGGCATTAGCCATGGTTCCTATTGGGCTTGAAATATTATGTATCGCGACTGGCACGTAATACTCCTCGGCCAGGTAGGCTATCTTCCTCATCTCGAGTAAACCACCGAGTCTCTGCACGTCTGGGTGTATTATATCCGTGGCTCCCTTCTCGATTAATTCCCTAAACTGTGAAAACCTATACAGCTTCTCTCCAGTGGCTATGGGCACCGGCGACTTGAGCTTAACCTCCCTCATGGCATTAATATTTTCCGGTGGTACTGGATCCTCGAACCAAAAGACGTCGTACTTAGCCAACTCTCTGGCTATGGCTATGGCTGTTGGCACGCTGAATGCCCAGTGCCCATCAATCATTATGTCAACATCGTACTTAACGGCCTCCCTAACACCACCTATGAATGATGTAACGAACTTAACAATCCTCATGCCAAAGGTTCTGTCGAACTCGGTCTCCATCATGCTCTCCGGCACATCAACATCAAACTTAATGTACCTAAACCCCATGCTCATTGCCTCCCTGGCCCTCTTTATGTAATTCTCAACGTTGTAGGCAACCTCAGTACTGGCCAGCTCAACCCACCTCTTACCACCTGTCTCAATGATACCTGCACCAGCGTGCAGATCAGCATAAACAGCGACCCTATCCCTAACCTTACCACCAAGCAGTTCATAGATCGGAAGGCCCGTTAACTTACCCTTCAGATCCCAAAGTGCCATCTCTAATCCACTAATTGCATTATTAACAACACCCCACTCGGAGTTCGGTATGTGCTTTCTAACGAGCCTTAGCAGGTACTCAACATTAACCTCCCTACCCCTGATCAACTCCTCAATTCTCCTCAAAATCTCCTTAATACCTGGACCCCTATGGCACTCACCATAACCAACAAGTCCATTACTAAGCTCAACCTTCACAATAGGCCACTCGAAATTCCCCATAACGGTTAAAACCCTAACCGATTTAATGGTTGGTTCGCTCATACTTATTACTCGGTATATTCATCATTAATAAGTGTTAGGGGATAAAGCATTAATAATCACATGCGTGCTTTAGTTGGGTATGGAGGTAAACGTAGTAGGTTTGATAGATAATACGTACTTAAAGTCCTATGGGTCAACGAGGGAGATTGAGGCCTTAATTGAAGATACGGCTAGGTACGGTGCATACTCAATAACGATAAACCCAATATTCCTTAAGTACGCCAGAGAGTACATGTCGCGTAAGGGCTATAGTTTCAAGGTTGTTGCCGTGGTCGACTTCCCATTTGGCGCAGGCGCCACTGAGGCTAGGGTAGACGCCATTAAACGCTACTCGCAGTATGCGGATGAGCTTGACATTGTGGCTCCAATAGGTCTCGTAAAGTCTGGACTATGGAGTGAGGTTGAGCATGATATCAATACCGTGGTTGAGACTGCCCATAGGGAGGGTAAAATCATTAAAATAATTGTCGAGGATGCCTATACAACGAGGGAGGAGAAACTGGAGTTGTACAAGATCGTAATGCAATCCAAGGCTGACTTCATTAAGACGAGCACTGGATTTGAGGAGAAGGATTATGCGGAGAAACTCGGTAATAAGACTGGCGCTCAGATCGAGAACGTCAAATTAATGGCTGAGTTATCTAGGAAGTATAACCCGAGGATTGGGATTAAGGTTGCTGGTGGTATAAGGACTTATCAACAGGTTCTTGAGCTAATGAGGGCGGCCGAGAGGGAACCTGACCCGATGAGGTTTAGGGTTGGTACTAGCCACATGATGGGCATCATTGAGAGTATGAAGAGTATTCATTAAATCGATAGCGAGAAAATTTATAAAATGAGTAAAAATGTCAATCAACCGAATGTCGGAGAAAAACACAGAGAAGACAACTGAGGAGGTTCAAGAAGAGTCGCAACCAGCACAACAACCGACACAGTTACCCGAGATAAAGCCAACACAGGTTAGTGGGGCTAGGAAGCTTAGGTGGGGCGTTGCATATGTTTACTCAAGTTATAATAATACAATAATAATTATTACTGATTTAACTGGTGCCGAGACCGTGGCAAGGGTTAGCGGTGGACAAGTGGTTAAGGCCGATAGGGATAAGCCCAGCCCATACGCTGCAATGATGGCTGCGTACAAGGCAGCCCAAATAGCCATGAGTAGAGGCATTAATGCAGTACACATAAAGGTTAAGGCGCCTGGTGGTTACGGCCCGAAGACGCCAGGTCCTGGCGCGGCAGCTGCAATTAGGGCCTTGGCTAGGGCTGGCTTGATTATTGGCCGTATTGAGGATGTGACACCAATACCAACAGACACCATTAGACCACCTGGAGGTAGGCGTGGTAGGAGAGTGTAAGTTAACTGTATTATTTCAATCCTATTAATTAACACTGAATTTATGGAGGTGTTTTTATGAATTGTGACGGTTCAATTACGGTATTTATAGACGGTAAGGAGTTAATGAGTTCTGCCGAGCAGATATTGAGGGATTTCTTTGGTTCGGCCTATAGGTATGCTAGGGCGGTTGTTGATTATGGCGTTGGTTTTGTGGCGTTGGCCGTCGTTAATGGTTCGAGCGTTGGTGCCGCTGTTTATTACAGTATTAATGTTGGTCTCATTAGATTGTGCGTTATTTATTACATAGCCGTTATTGAGGAGTGTAGGGGCTTGGGTATCGGTAAGGTCTTGATGAGCACCATTGAGGAGATTTGTGCTGATTCTGATGTTTACATTGCAACCACTTGGTTTGGTAATGAACCTGCCGACAGGCTTTACAGGTCATTGGATTACGTTGGTTATACGTGGGATGAACTCAGGAGACTCATTGGTAAGAAAGCTGTTGATAGGTTGCTTAAGGTTACCTGTGGTTATGATGATGATATTGCTTATGTAAAGTCCATCATTAATGAGGGCGATGTGTTGAGCATTCTTAGGCGTGTTGTTGAGGGTGGTGATGATGAGACTAATAGGCTTTGGCGTGAGACCTGCCTAGGTGTGTGGCTTAGGCTTAGGACTGGTCTTCGGTGAGCTCCTTATTTAATGGCTGCTTAGTTTTTTAAGTAATAACCATTTATTCTTAAGTGAGAAATATGCCAAAGGGGAGGAAGAAAGTGCAGGAGCAGGAAGTTGAGGAAGAGAAGGAGGAGGAACCTGTCGAGGAGGTTGAGGACACAGAAGAGGAAAGCGGTGAGGGAGGTACTGTTGTGACTGCGACAGTTAGTGGTGGTTATCCAGTTGTTGATGTTGAGGAAATTGAGGGTGTTGGTAGAGTCACTGCCCAGAAGCTTAGGGAGGCTGGCTATAACACGGCTAGGGACGTGGCCTTCGCAAGCGTTAAGGAACTCGCTGATATACTTGGTAGTGAGGATAGGGCTAAACAAATCATTGCGGCTGCTCAGAAACTTATTGGTTTAACACCATTCATAACGGCCTATGAGCTTTACGAGAAGAGGAGAGGTATCAGGAGGATTAGTACCGGAGTTAAGGCACTTGATGAATTGCTTGGTGGTGGTATTGAGACTAAGGCAATTACGGAGTTAGTTGGTGAGTTCGGTAGTGGTAAGACTCAGCTTTGTCATCAGTTGAGCATTATTGTTCAATTACCCGAGGATAGGGGCGGCTTGAAGGCTAAGGCACTATATGTTGATACTGAGAATACGTTTAGACCCGAGAGAATCATGCAAATAGCAAAGTACAGGGGTTTGGATCCGCAGGAGGCTCTTAGGAATATACTCTATGCTAGGGCTTATAATAGTGATCATCAGATGATGATTATTGAGGAGAGTAAGAAGATTATTGAGAAGGAGAATATAGGCTTGATAGTCATTGACTCATTAGTAGCCCACTTCAGGAGTGAGTACCCGGGTAGGGAGAACCTGGCTGAGAGACAGCAGAAGCTTAATCACCACATTGCCCAGTTGCTTAGGATTGCTGATATTTATAACGTGGCAGTGGTAGTCACAAACCAAGTGGTTGCGCAGCCAGACGTATTCTTTGGAAACCCGCTCAAGCCTGCTGGCGGTAATGTGATTGCCCATGGAGCTACGTACAGGGTTTGGCTGAGGAAGGGTAAGGAGAATGTTAGGATTGCCAAGATATTTGACTCGCCATACCACCCTGAGAGGGAAGTTACATTTAGAATTACTGAGGAAGGCGTCGTTGATTAAAACTAATTGCCATAAGCACCGACTTAAGTGCTTACGTAATTATTCCATAATTAAAACTATTTAATTTAGCAGTTATGAGTATCTTAATGGGATTTGTGAAGGTTAGGGCTAGTATATTCAACCCAGCAGCGCCGGAGAAGACCGTGGAAGTTGATGGTATTGTAGATACTGGGGCTATCTTTACGGTGATCCGTAAAGACATACTTGAGTCACTTGGTATAAAGCCCATTGATAGGATGAGATTTAAGGCATTTGGTGGCTATGTTGAGCGTGATGTTGGTGAGGCGGGGTTAGTAGTCATGGGTAGGAGGAGGATCGTGCCTGTAATATTCGGCGAGACTGAGGATACGATAGTAATTGGCGTAACGGCACTCGAGATTTTCGGGCTTGAGGTTGACCCAGTCAGGGGTACACTTAAGGAAGCTGAGTTACTGCTCCTTTAGGTGTCGTTTATTCTTTCAATTAGCGAATCTTCATCACCTAAATATCTAATGTCCATCTTCTTCTCAAAACTAATCAACTCAAAGTTCAGACCTAAATCCCTAGCATACCTATAGACCTCCATCAACTCCTCCTTACTCGGTCTCCTAGCCAATTCCCTAAATTCAGGGTTGAACCTCGGTGAATCTGGGTCAGTCTCGTTCTCCGGCCTGTACTGATCCATAATGTTAACGAGAACGCCCGGCATGTTGTCAGCTATCCACTTAAGTACGGGCTTGGAGTCATCCTCTACATGACCTGGCATCACAAGGTGCCTAATTATCATGTCCTCACCCCAGTCATAGACAAGCTTATGATTCCTCGAGACAACCTCAAAATACCTTGGAACCCTAGATATCCTAAAGGCACACTTATTATTTCCGTGTTTAAAGTCGGGGAGCCAAATGTCCATTAAAACCCTGAGCAATTTTGTGGTTTCCACGGTCATGTAGAAGTTGCTATTCCAGAGCATTGGCACGTTAAGTTCATTACCATACGATGCCCAATCCCTGGAGAAATTGTAGGGTATGAAATCCGCCTTTACCGAGAGCACGGCATCGTACTCCTCATTGCTTAATCCCTCAAGAACTTTAATGCCCTGGTTTGCAATCAACCTTATTGCCTCAACGATATTGTGCAGGTGTGGTGTTGGTTCACCACCAACCCAGTTAATGTTGTGAACACCCTCGAGCCTGAGAATAACCGCTGCCGAAGCTATTTGCCTAGGATTCATCACAACGCCATTAAACCTATCCCTACTTATATCAGCGTTTTGGCAAAAGGCGCATCGGAAATTGCAGGATGTGAAGAATATGGTTCCAGAACCCATTACGCCACGAAGTGGCAACTCCTCACCAAGGTGGTGGAAGTATGTGGAGACTCTACTCGTGGAGTCCAGCATACACACACCAAGTCTCTTGCCACCCATCCTATCAACCCTACAACGCCACTCACAGAACTCGCAATGCCTAATCATCCTCCTAGTGATCTCTGCAGTTAAGTCTAATAATGACGGTGACGCCTTGGGCATGTTCCTGATATCCACCTCATTATACTTAACCCTGCGCCATAGCTCAAGGAAGTCATTCAAGGCCCTATCGAACTCCCTCCACAACTCGTCCTCACTTAGCTCAGTCAGCTTCTCATTAACCGGTACTCGCGCGGCTATGAGATATTTAGCTGGCTTCTTGTTAGTGGCTACTTCGTAGTACCAGGGCAGTTTGTCCCTGATGTGCCTCCAAATCCATAACCTCGAGAAATTAATCACACTGAGAATTAATTCACGCTACAGCTTTATAAACGCTTAATTGATAGAGATGCTAACTACATAGGTATGTAGTTTCTTGGTGAAAATCTATGTATAATGTCAAGTCACGTGCAAAGGGGGTTGATAGGTAGTTTTGGTATCGGCTTATAGATAATGGTACTTAGTTTTAGAGATAATAATTAATACGCACCTGTGGAACTATGTTGGGAAGGTTAATGATGGAGGTTGGTATCGGGATTAAGCTTTAATTTAGACTTATCCCTAACCATGGTGTATGGCAGATAGGGTTAGGCTTGCGATTGTGGTTGCGGAGTTTAATTACGACGTAACCTACCTAATGCTTCAAAAGGCTCTCGAGCATGCAAGATTCCTCGGTACTGAGGTTACCTACGTGGTTAAGGTGCCGGGCACATACGACATGCCCATAATAGTTGATGAGTTACTTAGGAGGGATGATGTGGATGCCGTGGCGGCAATAGGCGCTGTTATTCAAGGCGAGACTAAGCATGATGAGGTTGTGGCTCAGCAAACAGCTAGGAAGTTGATGGATCTCTCTGTAGAGCATAAGAAGCCCGTGGGCATGGGGATAATCGGGCCTGGAGCCAATAGGATGCAGGCGCTGGAGAGGGCTGAGGAGTATGCGAGGAGGGCTGTGGAGGCCGCGGTTAAGTTGGCAAGGAGGTTCGAGTTATTGAGGGGTAGTAAGTACACGGGTACCACGGTATTCATAGAGTGAGTCAATGACGCATTAAATTCACTGGGAATTTTTATGAAGATTTTACGAAGTTCCGATTCAGCATTGGAGTCACTCTTCACCTGTCGGTAGGCGACTAAGCATCATCACGTGTTAGAACCCTTATAACCCCTAGATTTATTTTTACTTGCCGTGATACTCGTAGCCCTTGGTTCAAGGAACCCAAATAAGGTTAGAGGTACGGAGTTAGCATTTAGGATCGCTGGCCTTAGAGCCAACGTGGTCTCTATCGAACCACCTGGCGACCTATCTCCCGAACCCATTGGCCTTGATGAAATTATCAATGGGGCGATTAGGAGGGCTCGGTATGCGATTGGTATAGTGAGGAATGCCGAGTTTGGTGTTGGTATTGAGGCAGGGATAATTAGGGTTAAGGGTTTTGAGGAGGGCGTTGATGTGACTATTGCGGCAATAATTGATGGAAGCGGTAAGGTAACCCTTGGCTTTAGCCCTGGATTTATGGTGCCCAGGAAATTCATGAACGAAGTAGTGCGAGGGGTCGAGTTAAATGATGTTGTTAGTAGGTATTATGGAGAACCCAACATAGGCAGGAAGTATGGGTTAATTGGCACATTAACTAGGAGATTTATAGACAGGATCGTACTAAATACGGAGGCTGTTTACATGGCATTAATTCCCAGGATGCCGTGGAATACAGAATTATTTAGGGGTTGAGGGTTGGGTAGGCAGAGTGGAGGTAAGATTAGTCTTACAACCACTCTGCATATCCAATATGTTCAATTATTCACTAGCCTGCTTGCCTTCATCTGACTCCTCGGCTTCCTCCTTCTCGGATAATTCCAGGTATATTAGTGCCTCGATTTCATCCTTATTGTCCAGGCCTAGGTTTTCTATTACTGTTGTTGGTAGGCTGGCCCCATATTGCGACTTATGTATCCTCCTGATGTTTCCCTCATAGGCTATGTACCTATTATCCTTAAACAACCATATCTTGACAGGCGCCCCATTCCTGAAGCCGAAGTACCTAATGGTTGTTGGCAACGGTATATAGGCATTAATGACCTTGTACTCCTTATCGCCAACTCTCCTACTACTCTCATAAATCCTAACCCTAGCCCTAACCCAAACAGCATTACCAAAGCCAATATCCAACACAGTCATATAGTATAGCCAGGGAAAACTGCCTTAAATCCTTGACCATCATGCAGAGGTCGAGGCTTGGATATGCAGAGTGGTTGTAAGACTAATCTTACCTCCACTCTTCCAGTCCAGGTTTTGACACATCACTAATAAATAGATACTTCACCAATACTTTCGCTGATGTTTCTATTTTTTATTAGAGTAAAATTTATAAACCTCTAGATTATTTTAACATTGATGTACATAGTCACTGGTTACACGCGTGGTAGGTCCTCAAGGAGTTTTGAGGGTAGGTATAAGGGCATTGATGATGTTAGGGATGTTCATGAGACGTTAGCCATTAAGTTGAGGAGGGATCTGCAGTACTTCGTGGTTACGGGTGACGATAGGGACCTAGTTCTATGGACATTTGACATACCTGGTTATGAAACTCACATTTACTCAATGATTAAGGAGACCGCTACGTTAATGCTTTGCCCAAAGATTGACAACTCCACATACCTATTACCTGATGCATCAATACTTGGTGATTTATCAAGCGCCCTATCACGCTATGAGTATAGGGACATGGCGTACTTCGTGAAGCCGCTAAGTAGGGAATTCGTGATTAAGGCGTTAAGGGCTACGTATGATTCCGCAATGGCGATTATGATGAAAATGCTAATGAGTGCGGGTAGGGCCAGGGGCATTGCACTGAGGATTCTTATGGATAAGGTTAACTATGCCGAGGAATCAATAGACAAGGCCCTAAAAATATGGAGGAATAAGGGTTATGACATAGACTCCTCGGGTATTGAGAATGCAATAAGTAGTGTTAAGGCAGTGCTCAGTAGGAGAATTGGTAAAAACTAACCGATAAGGTCATTAGTTAATCACTCAAAATAAGTAATGCGCATGGAATAGACAAGCAAGTAATCAAAGCAGCAATCAAGGAATTAAGGAGTAGGTACCCGGGCAAGTCAAGGTCCTGGATAAGGAGGTCACTCAGGAGATTCCTAAACAACGATGCCAAAGTATTAAGTGGTGATACGTGGGTCGTGAAGGGCGAACCATCAATGGGCGACAGACTGCCTCAGTACATCGTTAGGTTCCTAAACGGTAGATACACCTGCGACTGCCAAATGGGCGCCTGGGGCGCGAGCAGGGGATTGTGTACTCATATTGGTGCAGTTATCATAAGCCGAATATACGAAGAACTCGTCAAGACCGTGTACGCGGCAATAATAAAGGCTGAGTGCCTCGATAACGAATTAATCATACTAAATAATGATGCCGTGATAAATAGGGTAACGCAGGACGGCTCAACAATATACGTGGTGAGGACTGGGCAGGAGGCCACGATAAGGGCCTTTCTAGCATGTAACGATGAGATCAAGGAATTAGTGATAAGCACGAGGCCCATGAAGAACTGGGAAGTCATGGAATTACTAAGGGGTAAGGGCCATACAATCTCGCAATAACTCTTATTAGGAGGGAATACATAATGATTTAATGCATCAATTGCAGGGTAGCACCGGTCAACTTCATGGTTATATTAAAAGGCTTAGGGTTGGCTATGCAATAACCTCCGTAGCCATTTCACTCATTATTGCCTGGCTATCCCTATACTCATTAATGCCAACCGTATTCTACATATCAGAGCATCCAAACACGTTATTCATACTAATGCTGGCTAATGCCATTGGCCTGGTCGCATCATGGTACCAAGCCTCAGGTTACTTCAAACTGGCCAGTATCAATAGGAGGTACAGTCACGGTAAGTTAGGCATCACGCTCCTTGTAATTACCTGGTTACTAGCCGTCTCGTCAACGGTCATTTACTACCTATCTATCACAATATTCGTAGCCAAGGGATTCTACTTCGTATGGCCTGTACCTAACCCAGTACTGGCGGATCTATCGCTGGCCTTAGCAATCTCGAGCTTCATAACAACCTTCCCAGCCACGTACCTACTCACAAAAACACTGTATAGACTGGGCAATGACCTTGAAAAACGCATAATCAAGGTGGGCGCAGTCCTCCTAGCAATAAGTGCGCTAGAACCAATGCTATTGGGAATATTCCTGTTAATAGTATCGATGGTACCCTCAATTCCCGTAATCATTAGCAGCCTTGAATCAAGCATGCCCATAAGGATAGAAATACCACTAGAAATACTAACAGTAATAACCCTATTAATCACAGGACTACCACCCATAACAGGCCTAGCAGGAACAACATTGCTGGCAATAGGTCTCAAGATAAACTAGAACTAATAAAGAATAGAAATTTGTGCCCGGCTGGGATTTGAACTTGGGTCCTATGGGTTAAGGGCTTGCCGCTTTACCTGGCTGGGCTGCCCACGCTATACGTCAGTCAATTACTGCCCAGGGGTTTGGATGCTTGATGAATTGGGGCGTGTATTACCGTATTCAACTTATTCTACCTTGGGGTGGTTATGCATTGCCTAGGCTTTGTAGAATTTTGTTCGCGCAG
>NZ_JBMFVA010000027.1:0-15267 GCF_049966235.1 Vulcanisaeta sp. | reverse complement strand
TTAAGGCTTAGGTCATTATAGGGAAAGGAGGTTTCTCACTAAGGATTTAATTTCAGTACTGCTTTTAACCTTAGAACTATGCAGTTACCGAAGCCTTGGTATGATCTTAAGGAATACAGGAGAATACGTATTGAAGAAGCGAGGAGCGAGCTAGATATAGCCAAGAAGTTCCTTAAGGAAGGTTTGACTAGGAATGCGGCTGGTAAGGTATTTCAGGCCTGGAAAGCCCTGGTTGCTGCCTTAGCTACTGACAAAAGGGATGAGTTGAGCAGGGTGTTTAGTGGGGGAGGTGAGAATTAGGGGTATGAAGGAGCGTGTTGATAGGGTTGATTGGGTAATAGTCGTGATGCCGACGAGTTATTTGAAGGATGTGGCGATGGTAATTGGTGGTAAGGTCGATCTACTTACTGATAAGGCCTTATGGGTTTACCAATACCAGTATAATGGGCCTGATCCCGAGAGGGTACTTAGTCCCTACAAAGATGATGAGTCTGTGAGGAGGGATATTAGAGACGTTGATTAGAGAAATGGAGGAGATGAGGAGATGCTAAGGAGTATAAATCCTTAAATTAATATCTTAATGCATTATTGCTTCTGTGTATCGTAGGGAGTTATTGGGGCCTGGAAGTGTTGATAAGATAAGTTATACATCATCGGTTATGGATGATGCGGAGATCTTTAGGTACGTAATAATAACGCTAATGGTCCACGTAAACGAACTTGAGAGGGTTGGCGTATTAAGGAGCGATGAGGCTGGCAGGATTAGGGATGCCCTTAGGGATATTTGGCGTGGTGGTTATGAACCGACCAGGCTAACAAGCTATGAGGATGTTCATGAGTATGTCGAGGCAGAGCTCATTAGGAGGTTAGGTAGCATTGGTGGTTGGGTTGGGCTTGGCAGGTCTAGGAATGACCATGTAGCTACGGCAATTAGGCTTAGGTTAAGAGATTACTTACTTGACCTAGTCAAGACTTTGATTGAGCTTAGGAGGACATTACTTAATAAGGCTATTGAAACCGCTGATCAATTAATAATAGGCTCAACGCATAAACAACCGGCTCAGGTCACAACGTTGGGCCACTACTTACTTGCACTAGATGAGTTGACGGCCGATTTCCTAAGCACGTTGATACACGCATACGAGGTGGTTGATAAATCGCCACTAGGCACAGGCCCATTAGCGGGCGTTATAACGCCCATCGATAGGGTCAGGGAGGCTGGGGAGTTGGGCTTTAACGGTGTTGTCAATAATAGCATATATGCCACTGGGTCCAGGTACTTCGCGCTGCAGACTATGTCCTTAGTCGTGTCCTACCTGGTGGAGGTTGGTAGGTTCATCAATAACCTCGAGGCGTGGTTAATGCCCCAACTCAACTACGTAATGGCTGATCCATCGCACCTAGCCACAAGCAGTATTATGCCGCATAAGCACAATCCGGCAACTCTGGAGGTTTTTAGGGCTAGGATTGGTGAGGCCGTGGGGCATCTAGTGGCTTTTTACTCAATAGAGAGGCCTGTCGAGGTTGGTTACCAATTGGATCTCCAGGAGAGTACTAGGCATGTTTGGGCTGTTATGAGGATAGCTATTGAGGGTTTGTCAATACTTAGGGATTTCATTGAAGGCATACGTGTCAATAACGATAGGGTCAATGAGGATATATCCAGGTACCCAATAACCACCGCTGAGTATGCCGAGAAAGTATCAATAAGTAGTCACAAACCATTTAGGGATGTCTATAATGAGGTCGCAAGATCAATAAGGAGCGGCGATATAAGGAGCATAATGCTCAGTCCTCTGGATGTGCTTAGCGGTAAGGGTAACATTGGGTCTCCAAACCCGGCCCAGGTTAGGAACGAGGCAATGAGAAGGTTATCTGATGCGGAGACTATAAGCAATTGGTTACTTAATAATGAATTAAAGGTTAAGAATGTGCTAAGGGTTCTCGAGGATTAAACTTCCTCGGAAAGATAACTGACAGAAAGTACGTACTTATTAAAATAAGGAATTAATGTAAGCCTCCCATAATTCTTCAACCGTGGTGTCATTACCCGACCATAACCACTTAAACGACCTGGCTAATTCAAGTCCTAAGCTCGGGTGTAGGATTATTGGTGTGGCCGTATCCGCTGCCAACCTACGTACAGCATAGTCATGCTCCCTAGTGTCACCACCAGTGATAACTATGTCCATACGGCCACCCTTCAAATCATTAAGCACTTCCCCACTTGGCTCACTTATGACCTTTAACCAGCCATTAAGCTCACGCTTAACGTCATCAATTAAGTTCTCCAGGTATTTATCGTATGTGTATATCAGGGCGTTACTGCGTGGCACCTTGGACGGTATTGTTGATAACCAAGCCTTTAGTAATGCCTCCTCAAACACGCGACCGCTTGAGGCAACCTCACCCGTACTATACATAACAGGGCCGAGTCTTGGGTATGCACCTCTAACCCTGCTCCATGAGAATTGGCTTGTCTTAACCCACCAACGCTTCGGCCTAAGTACTAGGTATTCCCTATCCATCCCTAAGCCATTTAATGCTGCCTTAACCGATAGATCCATTAAATTAATTCCAACAGCCTTACTTGTGAAGGGCATGGACCTACTAGCCCTAACGTTAGCCTCAATTACGTATAGCTTATCACTAACAATAAATTGAATGTTGAATGGACCCTTAACTCCCACCGCTTTAGCTATCCTGAAGGACGCCTCGGCCATACCTCTTCTCCAATAATCACTGAGCCTATAATCAAAATCCCTCGGTGGTATTACCATGGTGCTATCTCCAGAGTGAACTCCTGGTGGTTCTATATGCTCCACAGGCACCACAATTACTGAGGAACCATCACTAACCCCATCAACCTCCACCTCAACGCCGTTATTAATATACTTGGAAACCACGACAGGGTGCTCAGGGCTTATCCTAGTCGCCTTACTGATGTACCTTATTAATTCTTGCCTATCCCTGGCAAGCCCCATGTACGTGCCACCAAGCACGTAGCTGGGCCTCACAATGACTGGGTAGTCAAGCCACCTCTCGACAAGGCTAATCAACTCCTCAAGACTGCTGGCGAAGGTCCATGGTGGTTGATCAAGACCTAACTCATCAAGTAATTTCGAGAACTTGACCCTATCCTCAGCGAGATCCACACCGCTAGGTGATGTGCCGAGTAGTTTAACCTCGTCATTGATCCAGAGCCTAGACTTGCCATAAAGTCTCTGCCCTATTTGACCACCAGCCCATAGAACCACTAGTTTAGGCTTCTCCTTAATCAACATGTTCCTCAGGGTCTCTGGCGTTAATTCATCAAAGAACAACTTATTGGCAAAGTCCCAATCAGTACTCACAGTCTCCGGGTTATAATTAATAATTCCAACCCTAAGCCCTAATCTCCTCAATGCAAGTACCGTGTTTACAACTGCCCAATCAAACTCAACACTAACACCAATCCTAAATACGCCGGCCCCCACGACCAAAGCGTCAACACTAGGCCCAGTATTATCATCATACTCACCACCGTGCGTTAAGTACAGGTAATTAGTACTTGCCGGCCACTCACCGGCCAACGTATCTATCTGCTTAACGACAGGCAGCTTGGCCTGCACATCCTTGCCTAAGGCATTACGAAGTTGCTCCTCACTGAAGCCGAGTACGTAAGCCTCCTCAAGGGCATCCTCACTTAATTGTATCACGTCCCTCTTAATACCCTCGTAAAAGTCGACAATTCTCTTTATGGCATTTAGGAAGAACTTATCCACGCCGGTCCACTTATTAATCTCATCGACAGTTACCCCCTCCCTGAGCAATACGGCTGCGTACAGGAACCAGTATGGCTTCCTCTTCATGACTCTCTCCTTGGCCTCCTCGACACTGGCCTCATTGTATATACGACCACCAACCAGGCCCGGCTCACCAATGTCCAGCATTCTTACGGCCTTCTGCCACGCTTCCTCAAGTGTCCTACCAATACCCATCACCTCACCAATACTCATCATTTCAGGGCCCAGGGACTCATCAACCTCAAACCTGTCGCTCTCCCACCTAGGTATCTTAACCACTATATAGTCCAGGCTCGGCTCGAAGGCAGTCACCGTCCTATTGGTGACCTTATTAATTAACTCGTCAAGCCTATAACCAAGCGTTAACTTGGCTGCTATGTACGCCAATGGGTAACCAGAAGCCTTACTGGCCAGGGCGCTTGACCTACTCATCCTCGGGTTAGTCTCTATAACGTACATTTCGGGTCCTGCTGGGTTAATTGCAACCTGCACATTGCACTCACCAATGAGGTTTATGGCGTTAGCGACGCCTATTGATAATAACCTAGCCCTTTGGTACTCATCATTCGTTAGTGTTAGGCAGGGAGCAACAACCGCGGAATCCCCAGTATGTATGCCCATTGGATCTATGTTCTCCATGCAAACTACAGCCACGGAATTACCATGGCTATCCCTCATGACCTCAAACTCGACCTCCTTCCAACCACCTATGTATTTCTCAATAAGCACCTCCTTTATCTCACTCTGGGCCAGGGCCTTGTGATACTTACTGGTCAATTCATCACTGTTGTACGCAACGAAGGCGCCCGCACCGCCTAGGTTAAAGGAGACCCTAGCCAATACTGGGTAGCCTAACTTACTGGCCGCATCTAAGGCCTCATTAGGTGAGTACGTGGTTATTGATGGTAGTACAGATATTCCGTGTCTACTCATCAACTCCTTAAACAGCTCCCTACTTAGGGCTGACCTAATGCCCTCAATTGGTGTACCCAGTACCTTAACGCCGTACTTCTTAAAGACGCCTATCTCATTTAGATTAACGCATGCAGATAGTGCTGTTTGTCCACCGAAACCGCAGGCAATGCCATCAGGTCTCTCCCTCTCTATAATCTTAACCAGGAACTCAGGTCTTATTGGTGCCAGGTAAACCCTATCCGCGAAAATCCTAGTTGTCTGTACAGTGGCTATGTTGGGATTAACAAGGACTGTCGTAAGTCCCTCCTCCCTATAGGCCTTAAGGGCCTGTATACCTGAATAGTCGAACTCAGCAGCCTCAGCAACCTTAATGGGACCACTGCCAATGACCAAGACCTTCCTAATGTCCATAATTCATCACCATTTTAGCAAACTCATCAAAGACCCAGGTAGTATCATGAGGCCCAGGCTTAGCCTCCGGGTGGAATTGCGTTGTTAGTATTGGTAACCTCTCGTGAATTAGCCCTTCCACGGTATTATCATCAGGCTGCACAGCCCATACCCTAAATCCTGTATTCCTTATTGATTGTGGATCCACGGCATAGCCATGATTATGGGTTGTTACATAGACCCTATTCCTAACTAAATCGAGGACTGGCTTGTTTATGGCCCTATGCCCATACTTCATCTTATACAACTTAGCACCTGCACCTAATGCAACGACCTGGTGCCCCAGGCATATGCCCAGTGTTGGTTTTCTATCTCTAATAATATCAACAACGACGTCGCTTAGATAAGTCAATAGGTTCGGGTTACCTGGCCCATTACTCAGTAGTACACCATCGCAGTCGTTCAGGGCTTTACTCCACATGTGGCATGGATACCTAACAACCCTGAACCCTCTAATTAGGAGATTTCTGACAATGCTCATCTTAACCCCACAATCCACAATCCCGATACATGGCCTATCATCATCACCATAACTAATGATATTTTTCGGCGAGACCAACCTTGTGAAATCTACCTCATCATAACGGGGAGCATTGGCCAATAATCTAAATGCCTCATTGGCACTATTAGCAATTGCGCCCATCATAACACCGACCTCCCTCAACTTCACGGTTAACGCCCTCGTATCAACCCTAAAGATGCCAGGTACGTCCTCCCTCCTCAACCACTCGTCTAAGCTCATTACTGATGTGTAGTGGCTTGGTGACGTAGCATCAAAAACCACAACCCCACTAACCTGGACTGAATCACTCTCCCACTGATCGGGTGATACTCCGTAATTGCCGATTAGTGGGCTTGTGAAGACAAGGATTTGGCCTTTATATGATGGGTCTGTGAGTGATTCGGGATAGCCAACATTGGCTGTTGTGAATACTACCTCGCCAAAGGCATTAGCGTCAACACCAAAGGCGTAACCACGATACACACTTCCATCCTGAAGCACTAAGTAGCGTTTCCTTAGACCGAATCATCCATGCAGGGTTATTATAAATATTTTATAAGCTTTGCCCTTAAGACCTTTATATCACGGCAATGGATACATAATGTATATATATTTGTTTAAAATAGGAGTAAGGATGCGCGGCTTTTCACAGGCAATATCGTTCCTTAGGGAGTCGCCGACTAGAAAGATCGATGTCATTAGGGAGAGGTTAAAGCGTGAGAATAGGGATATCATTAACCTATCGGCTGGTCAACCTGGAATACCGCCGCCCATTGAGGTTAGGTCGTTACTGGCAAAGCAGCTCCTTGAGGAGAGAGGTATGGATTTGTATGGGTATACTCCGAGCCAGGGCATTATAGAGCTTAGGGAGGCCGTGACTGAGGATTTAAAGAGACTTGGTGGTATTAACGTTGATCCAGACAACATAGTAATCATCACTGGTGGTCAGGAGGGCATGTTCGCAACCTTCATGACAATACTTAACCCTGGGGACGAGGTTATTCTACTTGACCCCACGTATTTTGGCTACAAACCAATAATTGAGTACTTCGGTGGCAGAATTAAGAGGCTCGCCCTAAGTATGGATGAGGGTTTTAAAATCGACGTTGAAAGGTTAAAGGAATTGATAACAAGTAGGACCAAGGCCCTGGTCCTTGTCTCGCCAGATAACCCGACAGGTAATATAGTGGATAGGGACACCGCTAAGGCAATAGCCGACCTGGCTAGGGATAAGGACTTCTGGATAGTGTCTGATGAGGCATATAGGACTTTAATCTATGAGAGTGAGCACACGTACATCTATAGATACGCGCCCGATCACGTAATTTCAATAAACACATTCTCTAAAGACCCTGGAATCCCAGGTTGGAGGTTGGGCTTTGTATACGGACCAAGCGATGCCGTACCTAAGCTTAAATTGGCTGCTGAGGAAATGACATACTGCCCACCGGTGGTGGCTCAGAGGTTTGTGGCTGCTTACCTTAAGTCCGAGGTCAGGATGAAGCATCTAAGGTACATCATTGAGGAGTATAGGTCGAGGAGGGATGCCGCTATTGAGACGTTAAGGAATTATTTGCCGGAGGCGCGCTTTATTGTTCCTAGGGGTTCCATGTTCGTGTTCGTCGATATGCCTAGGTACATTAGGGATTCCGAGAGGTTTGCCGAGATCCTTCTTGAGAAGTTTGGCGTTACCGTTATTCCAGGTACGTACTTCAGTGATATATACAGGGCAGCGATTAGGATATCCTTTGTCGTTGAGAGTATTAATAGGATTAGGGAGGGCATTAGGAGAATTGGTGAGGCTGTTAATGAGTATGGAAAGGCTCTATAACCGCATACATTATGCAGTGTAATATTTATAATATTTATTTGTCCTCATTTTCTCCGTATGCTCATTATAGTTAAGGTGGGGGGTTCAGTCATTAGGAAAGGCGTGGATAACCTCATTAAGGAGGTTCCCAACCTAATTCAGTCTGGTCATAAGGTTGTGCTTGTTCATGGTGGTGGTTACTTCATAAGTGAGTTAATGGAGAAGATGGGCTTAAAGCCTAGGTTCGTAACAAGCCCGAGTGGTGTAACCAGCAGGTATACTGATCTTGAGACGCTTAGGGTCTACGTGATGGGCATGATGTCCCTAAACAAGGAGCTGGTGAGTAGGTTGCAGGGCGTTGGTGTTAATGCCGTTGGTCTATCAGGTGTTGATGGTGGTCTACTTAGGGCTAGGAGGAGGGAATCAATGATAATAATCGATGAGAGGGGTAGGGAGAGGGTCGTTGATGGTGGATATACTGGTAAGATAGAGAGTGCAAATGCCGAGTTTCTCCTTAGGTTCCTCAATGAGGGTTTTGTCCCAGTGATAGCCCCAATAGCGATGGATAATAAGACAGGTGGACCCCTAAATGTGGATGGAGATCAAACCCTTGAGGTTCTGTCCTATTCATTAAATCCAGGTTTTGCTGTAATACTTACTGACGTTGATGGCGTCATAGTGGGTGGAAAGGTAGTTAGTAAGGTCTCGGTAAGTGAGGCTCTTGAGCTTTTCAAGAATCCTGAGGTCAAGGGTGGAATGAAGAGGAAGGTGTATACAGCAGCCCAACTGGCAAGTAAGGGTGTCCATGCAGTGATTTCAAATGGCACTATTGAGAACCCTATAACGTCGGCCATCAATGGTTTCGGTACTCATGTTACGCCGAGCTGATTTTCAATTCAGTATATTTATTTTATAATATTATTTATAGATTTAATTGTTGCTGACCGCAATGCTTAAATAGGCTATATTCACGTAATCCTTGATGCCCACAAAGATTGCCTGTCAGGTATGTGGCGCAGACATAAATGTTCCAGATGATGTCCTGGATGGCGAGTTAGTCAGTTGCCCGAGTTGTGGACAGAAGTACCAAGTGGTTATTCAGAATGGCTTAATACAGTTGAAGCTCATTAAGGTTGAGGAGGAGGATTGGGGAGAATAACTGCTGAGAGGTGGTTCTGATTGAAGTCGTTCACTTTCTCTACGACGTCATAAGGCTCGACGAGAAACTCCTAATTAGGGAGTTCGATAATTTAAGGATGAATTATAGGCTTATTAATGCTGAGGAACTAACGTTTGAGTTCCCCAATAGTAATGATATGGGTATTGCCTTCATAAGGACTGTTAGTCAGCATAGGACTCAAATGCTTTCACAGCTTTATGAGGCGATTGGCGGTAGGTCTATTAATCCGGCTATGTCAATATTGATAGGTAATAATAAGGCGGTGACCCTAGCCATACTAAGCAGGCTTGGCGTGCCAATACCCAATAGCGTTATTGCCCTGTCGGGTAGGGTCGCGATAAGGTCGTTGAATAGGGTTGGTATACCTGCCATCGTCAAGCCTGTGCATGGTTCATGGGGTAGGCTCGTAAGCCTACTCGGTAGTTCAGATGATATGGATCTTCTCATTAGGCATAGGAATTCCATGGAGAATCCTCAATATGGCACCTACCTACTTCAGGAATTCGTTAAGAAGCCTGGTAGGGACATTAGGGTTACTGTTGTTGGTGATAGGGCTGTGGCGGCTATATATAGGTACGTGGTCGGTGATGATTGGAGGACCAACACGGCTAGGGGTGGTAAGGCCGAGGCTGTTAGAATAGATCCAGAGCTTGAGGATATTAGTGTCAAGGCAACTAAGGCTATAGGTGCCTATTACGCAGGTGTTGATGTTGTTGAGTCTGACGGAGGCTACAAGATCCTTGAGGTAAATACAGTGCCCGAATTCAAGAATGTCCAGAGGGTTACCGGTGTTAATGTGGCTAGGCACATAGCAGAGCTGGTGCTTGATATGGCCAGGAGGGGTTAACCATGGTATTTAGTGATGAGGCGATGTTAAAATTACTCATGGAGTCATTAAGCATATACTCACCAACAGGTGAGGAGCATGAACTTGCGGAGTTCCTTAGGGATTTACTAATAATGAATGGTTTTAATGCTGTAATTGATGATGTTGGTAACGTAATTACAATTAAGGGCGAGGATAAACCTGTACTTTGGCTTCATGCCCATATGGACACGGTGCCCGGCTTCATAGAGGTTAGGCGCGAGGGCGACAGGATAATTGGTAGGGGTGCGAGTGATGATAAGGGACCATTGATGGCCATGACCATGGCATTCATAGAGACCGACCTGCCCAAAGGCACATTGGTACTTACGGCTGTTGTTCACGAGGAAGGCGATAGCCTAGGCACGGCTAACTTGATCAGGGGTAATCACGTCCCTAGGCCTGACGGAATAATTGTTGGGGAGCCCACCGGCATCAATAAGGTGGTGACTAAGTATAGGGGTGGGTCAAAGGTGGACGTTTCAATAAGCACCAGGGGTGGCCATGCATCGAACCCAGACCTCGAATCGAACTCCATATTAATCGCAATGAGGATTTATGATAAGTTACGTGAGTATTTAAAGGCTGGCACGAATTATGAGGATTTCCTCGTAACACCAACCATAATGAACTGCGGTGAGGCAGATAACATGATACCAAGTAATTGCAGGCTCGTGCTGGATATCAGGATACCGCCGGGCAAATCCTGTAATGAAGTGAGGGATTCTATCAGTAAATTGGGTGCTGAGTTTGGTAATAATGTTGTAATTAACGTTAGGTGGTGTACTGAACCTGTGGAAGTCCCCATAGATAATCCAACTGCAAGGGCCGTATCCAGAGCCATAATTAAGGTATTAAATGAGAAACCCATGCTTGCCAGGAAGTGGGGTACTAGTGACATGAATGACCTTGTACAACTAACAAGAAACCTAGTGGCTTATGGTCCTGGCGATGGCTTAATGTCCCACTCGATGGAAGAATATATACTTATTAGTGATTACTTGAATGCCGTGAAGATATATAGGCAGGCGATTATCGAATTTATGAATATGTATAGGTAAGTATCATATAAATGATTATTTATTAATAAGGGTAAAATTTATAAATTATTTATTTTTCCCTGAAATTGGGGATCTCTATTGAAGTTGGTACGAATGTCAGGGGCTCGGACCAACTAATTAAAATGCTTAGGGATGAGGGTATCGATTATGTAGATGGTGAGGATGTTTTAAAGGAGGTTGTGAGTCAATGGCCGTTACCTCCAGGTTTGCCCTTTGATGGTTTATATGTAGAGCCTGAGGTACCTAACAACTTGTTCATAACTGACACTACCTTTAGGGATGGTCAGCAGGCCTTCTATGTTTATTACTCAATAGATGATGCCATTAAGCTGTTTAGGTTGCTTGCGGATCTTGATAATGGGAGTGGTAGGATTATTAGGAGTGAGTTCTTCCTATATACCGAGAGGGATAGGAGGCTTGTTAAGGCTGTTAGGGAATTGGGCCTGGAATGGCCTAGGGTTATTGGTTGGGGTAGGGCTAGGGTTGAGGATGTGAGGCTTGTTAAGGAGGCTGGCCTTGATGAGATGGTGATGCTAATGTCAATATCGGATATACACATTAGGTATAAGTTTAATTCCACGAGGGATTGGGTGATCGGTAAGTACCTGGAGGTTGCCGAATATGCGCTTAGGAATGGTATTAGGCTTAGGTGCTCTCTTGAGGATGTGACCAGGTCAGACGTTGTAGGTTTCGTAGTACCCTTCGTGCGTAGGCTACTAAAGTTGGGTGATAAGCATGGCGTTGACATAGTCATTAAATTACCCGACACAACGGGTGTGGGTGTTCCCTACCCATTTGTCTCGCTGCCATACAGTATACCGAAGTTAGTGTGGGTGTTTAGGAAGGTGCTGGGTGTACCGAGTGATAGGCTTGAGTTTCATGGACACGGTGATTACCACATGGCTGTTGCGAATGCTGTTGCCGTTTGGTTATACGGTGCCGCGATAAATAATGGTACATTGCTCGGTATTGGTGAGAGGGCGGGTAATGTACCAATAGAGGCGCTGGTGCTTTGGTATGCGAGAATTAAGGGTTCCTTTGATGGTATGAATCCAGGTGCCATTAAGGACATTATAGAGACGTTTAGTTCCATGGGTTATAGAGTACCCATGTACCAACCAATAGTTGGCGAGAACGCATTCACCACAGCGGCCGGAATACACATAGATGCACAGTTAAAGAATCCCATAACCTACCTATCGATGGATCCCAGGATAATTAATCGCGATGCGAGGATAGTCATAGGGCCGTACTCAGGGAAGTCATCAATAAAGCACTGGCTTAGGTTGCATGGTATTGATACCAATAATTTAATAGTAGATATAGTCTTTGAGAGGATTAAGTCGCTCTACGATAATGGGTTTAGGAGAGAGCCTTTAAGTGATAATGAGCTTATGGAGATAGTAAACGATGTAATGAAATCACTCGGCCAAGGCCTTACTTAATGCGGTTACTGCCAGGCTTAAATCATCATCGGTAATGCAGTATGGTGGTAATAACCTGACAGTCGTGCCACCAGCAACACTCGTAAGCAGGCCTAGGCTGATTAACTCATCAACGTAGGCATCAGCCCTCTTCTTCAATTCAACACCGAGCATCAAACCCAAACCCTTGACCCTAAGTACGGGCTTTAACTTGCCAATCTCATCCTCAAGGATTCTCATAAACCTCTCACCCATTAACCTGGCTTTACCTGGTACATCCTCGCTGATCAAGACCTCAACACCGGCCTTGGCTGCTGCCATGGTTATTGGATTACCTGCGAAGGTACTACCGTGCTCCCCAGGCTCAAACACATCACCAAACTCCCTCCTAATAACCGCCACGCCTATTGGTAACCCACCCGCTATTGATTTCCCGGCCGTGAATATGTCCGGCTCAACGCCATAATTCTCAAAGGCCCAGACCCTACCAGTCCTGCCGAACCCAGTCTGAACTTCATCAAATATTAGCAGTACATTCCTCTCCCTGGTGACCTGCCTAAGGGCCTTTAGGAACTCAGGCCTTGCTGGGTTAACACCCCCCTCGCCCTGCACGGGCTCGACAATGACCGCCGCCAAATCCTCAGTGACTAATTTATCGACTTGGTCAACCGCGTTAAATGGCGCGAACCTGACCCTATATGGCATTGGTTCAAAGGTCTTCCTATACTTCTCATTACCAGTCACTGAGAGCGAGCCCATTGTCCTACCGTGAAATGAGTTCAGGAATGCCAGGAATTCCGTCTTCTTACTGACCCTCCTCGCCACCTTAAGGGCAACCTCCACGGCTTCAGTACCACTATTCTGTAGAAATACCTTGCCGAAACCACTCGGTACAACCTTCATGAACTCCCTAATGAACTCAGCCCTGGTCTCGTTATAGAAGGTCAGTGGTACAGTGAGTATCTTATCCAACTGCTCCCTTATTGCATTCACGACCTTGGGGTTCCTATGCCCGAGAAAGGCCACGCCAAATCCCGTGTGCATATCCAGGTACTTATTATCCCTTGAATCCCAAACGTACTGCATGTAGCCCCTAGTAATATTCAGCGGTTTCTTACTGTAGTACCTCGCCAGATACTCATCCTCAAACCTAAGCACGTCATCGCTCATTGCCTAATCACCTCCTAGCCAAATTTAATACATACTCAGCTATTTTACGCGCAATATTAACGCCGGAAACGCTCATTAAGCCCTTAAACTCGGGTATTGCATTAACCTCATTAACTACATAACCATACTCACGACTATAGAGCACATCAACACCAGCATAGTCAAGACCCAAGGCCTCGACAGCCCTTATGGCCATTTCATAAACCTCATTACCAAGCCTAACAGCCTCAGCCTTGCCGCCCCTAGCCACATTACTCCTCCACTCATTCTCAACAGGTCTCCTAATCATTGAAGCAATAACCTCATTACCAACAACGAAGATCCTATAATCAGTGCCATCGCCAATGAATGGCTGAATCATCGATGCCCTTAGGTAGGTGTCACCAAAGGCCTTATGCTTAAGTATTAATTTTAGTTCATCTGCGCTACTGACTAGGCTTACGAGCCTACCCCATGAACCATGGAGCGGTTTAATAATGGCAGGATAATTAACACCATCCTCCTGGGGCATCTCCGAGAACATGAGCTTTGTCGGCACCGCTGGAACACCTGACCTGGCCAGTATTGATATGGCGACGGCCTTATTCCAGGAGTTCTCTATGGCCATACCACTATTTATTGTCTTAATGCCATGTATATTCAATATACGGGCTATTAAACTAGCCTTAAAATGGCTTAAGGGCCTGACAAGGATTATACCGGCATTATTCCAATCCTCATTAAGACTCATCGATATATTGTCAACACTTATTAATTCGACGTCGACACCAAGCCTCCTAAACTCGCTCATGAGTAGTTTCTCCTCAGTCCTTAGGACATCATACAGTATGGAAACCGTTCCATCACTGTCACAGGCTTACGTATAAATATGCTATATAAATATTTCCTCAATCAACATAATATGCCTAGTAATCCCTGGGTAAATAAAGAAAATATTTAATAACCCACAAATCAATTAATCGACCAGGTGGTTATCATTGAAGCGGAATCCACGATCAATAAAGACCTACTCCTTGTGGTTAGTAAGTACGGACCACTAGAACAACAACTACACAACAAACTACTCAATACTGGGCTCAGGGTCTCTGTGGTAAATACCAGGGATGAAGAAGTCAAGCGCCAACCTGGAAAGGCCGTGCTTCTGCTCGACGATGTTTTTGAATCCCTCATAATAGCGAGTTTATTTAACGAAACGTTAAATCCGAGAACAATATACGAGATGGCGATTAATAGGGCATTACTATTTAAGGAGTTGAATAAGCTTGGTTACTCAACACCGAACTTCAGCGTGGCGCTTAATCCCAATGTTGTTGCTAAGGTGATTAGGGGTATTGGTAGGACGTACATGGTAACACCAACACCAGTCCTCGGCCTTGATGGTGCAGTCACGACGTGGGAGGGCGGCAAGTCTGTGGCCGAGCATAGGATGTACATGGAGAACCCATTAGCTAGGATAAGTATATTGATGAAGGCCCCTGACAAAGTGCTGAATACGCAGGTAATTGGCAATCACTGCATTAACTGCAATAACCTTGGCGACATGTTACTAAGGCTCACGAGGAGCCTGAACTGCATTATCTGTACCTACATAGTGGGTATCTATGGTAATGAGCCTCAAATCCTCGGTATAGACCCTAGGATTGAGTTAACAATGGAGAACCTGGATTACGTAGTGAGTGCCATTACGGGGTGGTACAATGGCGAGTGGTAGGTATAGGGTTTGTGTGGTTGGAGCCAGTGGTGTGACCGGTGGCGAATTACTCAGGCTGTTAATTAATCACCCAGGTGTTGAGCTTACCTGCGCAACCTCCAGGGAGTTTAAGGGTGAGTACGTATTTAGAGTGCACCCGAACCTGAGGGGTAGGACCGAGCTAACATTCAGTGACTCCACAATAGACTCAGTGCTTAAGAAGGACGTTGATGTGGTATTCCTGGCGTTACCCCACGGGCAAAGCATTGAGTGGGTTCCTAAGCTCTACGAGACTGAGGTAACGATTGTTGATTTATCAGCTGACTTCAGGCTAAAGGACCCAAACGCCTACGTTGAGTGGTATGGTTGGGAGAAGCCACATCCGTACCCAGACTTGCTCAGTAAGGCTGTGTAT
>NZ_JBMFVA010000026.1:0-15571 GCF_049966235.1 Vulcanisaeta sp. | reverse complement strand
GTTGCCTGAGGCTTAGTTGAGGCGCTTAGGAGGAGAGGTTTGGACATTGATTACGTTATTGACGCCTTGGTGGTGAGCCTTAATATTGATCCTTCTGACGCTGCCAAGGCCCATGCCGAGTTAGCTTTAGTTATGTTTGGTGAGGGCTTGGGCTTTGTTGATAGGGGTGATGTTGTTCAGGCGAGTGAGAAGTTGTATAAGTCTTATACCAATATTTACTTGTCATTAAGAAATCAAATAAATTCGTATCACTCATTTTAATTTAGGCTTATGAATGAGTCCCTAGACCTTGAGACTCGATGAAGGACATCCTTACTAATTTTTGCTTTACATGACTTACGCTGTTATACCACCGCTTGTTATGTACTCTGATATTCCATCACCGAGTAGTGCAAGTCCTATTACTACTATTGTTATTACTACTCCAGGTATTATTGCGTACCACCATGCTGGTGCTGGGAAGTATTGAAATCCCTCTGACACTAATCTACCCCATTCTGGGTATGGTGGTGGTACACCAAAACCGAGGAAGCTTATTATTGAGTATGACAGTATTACGTTTCCCAAGTCTATTGTTGCGTAGGAAATGACCGGTGTTAATACATTTGGAAATATGTGTCTAAATACTATACTTATTGTGCTTGAGCCTGAAAGCCTTGCAGCATCGATGAAGTACTGCGTCTTCACTCTAAGAGTCTCAGCTCTGAAGAGCCTTGCATAGGTTGGCCACCAGACAACCATTAGGGCTATTGCTGCATTTATGGCGCCTCTGCCTATGGCTGCCTCTACAGCAAGTGCAAGGATTATTGCTGGAAATGCCAAAAACATGTCAGTAACTCTCATGCCAGCTTCTTCAACATACTTGCCGAAATATCCAGAAATCATACCTATTAAGCCTCCTATGAGAACTGCTGAACCCACAACAAGGATTGATATTAATGCTTCGGTTGGTGTACCATAGAGTATTTCACTGAATAAGTCCCTACCTAGATTGTCAGTACCGAATAGATGAGTAATAGATGGCGGTTTAAAGGCAGCAACGTATTTAACCGCAAAGGGATTATAGGGTAGTAGTGACCATCCAAGTGCAGGATTATGGAGGACCATACCTAGTAATTGTAGGGCTCCTTCTATTATTGCCCAGCCGTAGAATACTACCGTTATTATAAAGCCAATAAGTGTTGGTGGATTATGGATCATGTAAGTCATAAATAATCTCAGTGCTGAAGGTTTACGTTCTCTTGAGATAATAACTTGAATAGTCATGCTAGGTCACTACTCAAGTTTTATTCTAGGGTCTACAATGGCGTATAGTATATCGGCTATTAAATTTAGTATGACTACACCAATGGCTACTATAAATGTTCCAGCCATTACTAAGGGGTAATCCTGCTGGTAAAGGGCTTGTGTTAGTAGCCATCCCATTCCTGTCCATGAGAATACGTCCTCAATAACAACCGCTCCTGCAAGTAATGAAGCAAATGTTAATGCTAGAATTGTTATTGCCGGTATAAGTGCATTCCTTAGCATGTGTCTAAAAACAATGTCTCTTTCCCTAAGTCCCTTCATTATTGCTGTTCTTATGAAAGGTTTTGAAGCAATGTCGATCATACCATTCCTAATGAGTCTTGATATTATACCAAATGCCACAAGAGCCAGCGCAGTAGCCGGTAAAATTAGATGCCTAAGGCTTGACCAGAAGTATATCCAATCACCCTCAATTAATGCGTCAATCGTGGGCATACCGGTTATTGGTTTTGGTGGAGATAATAATGGATTTGCTAACCCAGTGGCTGGCAAGAGTTTCAATCCATATGCTATTGCTAATTGGAGAAGCATTGCAACAAGGAATGGTGGCATTGACCAAGTTACTAGATAGAATGCCCTAATTGTATAATCCGTTGGTGTATTCCTATGTACAGCAGCTATAGCGCCCGTTAAAATACCTATTATTACTATTACGATCATGGCAAATATCGTAAGTTCAAGAGTCCTTGGGAAGTAAACGTCTATTAACTGTATTATTGGTTGATGGTACATGGGATCCTCACCCCAATTCCCTTGAAGTACAGTTACTAGAAAGTAGTAGAATTGAACATAAACAGGGTCATTCAAGTGATACTCCCTAGTTATTGCCTCAACTATTGAGGGTACAGGATGTGGACCTGCCCACGCAACTGCCGGATTTGGAGTTATTACATGAGTTATTATAAACATTATGAAAATCACACCAAGCACAGTAATGACCATATTTATACTTCTCCTAATTAGAAAAGATGCAAGACCCATTATTACAAAAAATAATAATTAATTTTTAAGTTTAACTCACTTACAGATAAATTGACTATGAACTGCTCGTTGTTGTATATATTGGTGTGTAGTTTATACAAGTACCTGTTCCATTATAGAAGTACATTGTTGGGTAGTAGAATCCAGTTATCAATGGATTAACCAGTACGCCACATATATATTTATACGTAAAACCATAGAATGCCGGTTCGTATAACCATATATATGGCACATCCTTATATACCTGAGCGTAGATTTGTTCCATAAGCCCGACTCTCTGTGTTATATTTGTCGTAAATACTGCCTCTGTGGTTAGAGTATTAACCAGCGAGTTGTTATACCAAGCCTCATTACCGGAAATACCTCCAAAGTCGACGTTAAGTATGAACCAAGCCTCCTGAGCCACAGGATCCCACCAATCTGGGAACCAATCAAGCAGGAAGAAACCTGGATATTGCGGAGATGTTGGCGGATTCTCCATGGCAGAAACCAAGTAACTCACTGGTACGCCCTCAAGTATTACATTGACACCAATGTTACTGAGCATTTGCTGTATCATTTGAACCTCTTGTGTGAATGTTAAGTCAGTGCTTATGTACCATAAATGCACAGTTAATGGCTTACCGTTTGGATTTATCACAGTCCCATTTGGTAATGTAAGCTGGAATCCGGCACTTGCCAATAATTCAATTGCCTTATTTGGATCATAAGGATATGGCGGTAAATTACCTGGGTTGTAGTATGGATTAGGTGGATATGGCGGTATTGGACCTAGGTATGGCGCGCCAAATCCCTTTAATACCGTGTCTATTATTTCTGTGGTATTAATTGCATATGCAAAGGCTTCCCTCACCACAGTTAAGTTGTATGGGTATCTCTGTGTGTCAAATACTAGGAATACATCACCCCCTGACCAAACAGGTCCATACATGACTACGTTTGGTATTGATAAAACCGTTGATAAATATATTGGTGGTGGTGATTCATGTGGACTGGGATCTATCGCTTGTGCAGATCCTGTCTTAAATGCTAATATTTCTTCGTCAAAACTTGTGTAGTACTTAATGACTATATTCTGAATATGGGCTGGCGTAAGCATGAAGTTTGGTGGGTTCTTTGCAGCCCAGTAATTTGGATTAGCCGTTAGTACTATTTCCTCACCAGGTATGTACTGCTTAAGTGTATATGGCCCACTGCAAAGCATGTTTGTGCTTAGATAGGATGTTGTTGAGTCTGGCTGTACGCCACCATTTTGATCAACGAATGTTGGATCAACGATCATCGCCCAGGAACCAGACATTACGCCTAGGTAGTCATAATATGGCGCTAGCAGGTTGAATTGTATTTCATATGGTCCCTTAACCACTGCTGCCTGGTCTGGGTATTCCATTAGTTCCACTATTGATTGATTATGCACATTAAAGTTGCTTAGTACATTGGCTAGGGCGTAGGCACACTCCTCCTCATAACCAGTTAGGTTGGTCTGTGGGTTCGGGAACTGAAGACCAAAGATCTGCTCCATAGCACGACAAACACCCCAGGGAGTAGCATATCCAGTCACACTGGCCGTTGTCCCGTTGTATAGCAAGTCGAGGAAATTGAATGCGCCAAATTGGTTCATGACTATTGACCTATAGATGCTGAACCAAACCGTTGTTGCATTTATTTGATCGCCATTCTGGAAATAAGCTCCCTGCCTTATGTAGAAGGTCCAGTTAAGGTAATTACTGGATATTGTCCAGTTGTAGGCTAAAGATGGTAGGAATGTCGATGGGTCCGTGCCATTAAATATCACTAGTGTTTGATAGCATGAATATAATACCTCCATGTCCTGAGTGTATGCAGCTATTGCTGGGTCTAGGCTATCTGGTGGTGTAGTCTCTGCAACAATCAGTGTATTATTCGATGGCGGCGTTACTGTGGTAGTCGTCGTTGGAGTAACCGTTGTAACATTCGAAGGCGTGACGGGTTTTGAGACCTTGGTGGGTGGTTTATATAACATATAGGCCGCCACACCAATCACTATTATCACTATAATTATTGCAATTGCTACTGTCGCGCTTTTTGATAGACCTTTTCTCATCATATTACTAACTATAATTATTAATTAGTTTTTAAGTTTTCCATGTTCAATTCAATTATAAAATGGTTATTACACTATTATCTATTTCCGTGTGAAAAAATACAATTTATCATATGAACATTATATGGAATTATTTCTTTACATATAACCAACACGAAACCCTAATGCCCTTCTCTGTTTTTATCATAGGTGGTTCCTTTTCTTTGCAAATATCCATTCTGAATGGGCATCTTGGGTAAAATCTGCATCCCTTTGGTGGATTAACGAGGCTACCAACCTCCCCTGTTGGCGGCTTTAAATCTGGCTTGGCTATATCGGGTACTGACTCTATAAGTGCCTGCGTATACGGATGTAGTGGCTCCTTAAGGATTATTCCAGTTTCTCCTATTTCCATGATCTTACCCATATACATAATCATCGAGATATCACTCATATACCTGGCCACAGCTATATTATGAGTTATTAGTAGGTATGTTAGGTTATGGCGCTGTTGCAAATCGAGTAATAGATTAAGTACTTGAGCTTGCGTAGAGGCATCTAGTGCTGAGGTTGGTTCATCAAGGACCACGAACTCCGGATTGGTAATTAAAGCCCTTGCAATGGCAACCCTCTGTCTTTGACCACCTGATAGTTCGCTTGGCCTTCTTGTAGCTAATGATGAGTAATCCAACCCAACTTCATGCATTATCTTAGCCACTGTCTCGTCAAGCTCCTTACCCTTAACGCCCCTATTTCTTAGTGGTTCTCCTACTATGTCCTTAATTCTCATTACTGGGTTAAGGCTTGAATATGGATCTTGAAACACCATTTGCAACCTTGCCCTTACGTTTTGCAAATTCCTACCTCTTACGTTTGTGATATCAATATCGTGAAAGTATATCTTACCTGATGTGGGATGCTCAAGTGTGATTAATAACCTGCCCAGTGTTGTTTTTCCACTTCCAGATTCACCCACAAGTGCCGTTGTTTTCCCCTTCATGATTTCAATATTCACGTCATCCACGGCCCTAACAAAGAGGGGCTTTTCCATTAAGATCTTGTTTATTATACCGTAATTCTTAGCTAAAAACACCTTGGTTAAGTGTTCAGTCCTTATGATCACATCATTGACCATACAAATGACACCTCACGTATACATTACCTACTCTAACAAGGTTTGGAATTACCTTACTACATACATCCTTAGCATTTGGGCATCTTGGGTGAAATCTACATCCTGTTGGTGGATTCATTAGGTTGGGTACGGAACCGCCTATCATTGGTAATTTACCCTCAGCCTTACTTACCCTAGGTATGCTGTTCAGCAATGCCTGTGTATATGGATGCCTTGGTTCATAGATAATATCTTTCATGGTTCCTAGTTCCATTAATTGACCGGCATATAATACCATGATTGAATCACCTATTATTGATGCAACCGCTATATCATGGGTTATAAACAGGATTGAAATACCATAATCCCTCTTCAAATCCTTAAGTAACTTAAGTATTTGTGCTTGTACAGTAACATCAAGTGCCGATGTAGGTTCATCAGCAATATATAACTTGGGCCTCATGAGTAATCCCATAGCTATCATAATCCTCTGTATTTGCCCACCAGATAATTGATGAGGATATCTATCAATTATTAACTCAGGATCAGTCATCCTAACGTCTCTCAGTACTCTCATTATTTCATCAATGGCCTTACGTTCATCAAAACTATTATCCTCTCTCTCATATCTTACCTTTAACGCTTCCAATAATTGATCCTTGATCTTAAATACAGGGTTTAGGCTAGTTGCCGGTTCCTGAAATACCATAAATATGCCTGAGCCTCTTATTTTTCTAATACCGTCATTACTCATGTTCAATAGATCCAAACCATCAAATATTATGGATCCATTAACATATACTGCATTTGGCGGTAATAACCTAGCCACAGCCAATGCCAGTGTTGACTTACCGCTTCCAGACTCACCAACAACTGCCAATGACTCACCCCTATCAATATTAAAGGTCACGTCCTCAAGTGCATGAACAATACCAAGCGGAGTCCTGTAGGCCACACTTAGATTCCTAACTTCAAGAAGTGCCATATTTAATGATTTAATATATGATTTCAATATTTTTAAAGTCTTACTTCATTAACTATGTCTAAATGCCAAATTATGATAATTGCATTAAACCTGAGATAATGAAGACACTTATTAAAGGCACAATAATATTAATGATCTTCTCATTATTCCTCGATATAGTACCATCAAAGATTATAAATTACATAATCTTTGTGATTCTATGGTACGTATTACTCGGCGCGTATATGCTATGGAAAAGAATACATAAGTATTGTATAAATGAGGACCATATAATCATAAGAGGATTAATAGGAGTTAGGTCCATAAATACTACGGAAATAATTGATTGTTTCATATCCCAGGGCATACTCGCCAAACACTTTAACTGCGGTTCAATATACCTGGTCCTACATGACAACAAGGTAATTATCATAAGAGATATTCCACAACCAAATACTTACTATAACATGCTCTGCAGGAACCTAGGTAATAGAAACAGTACGTAATATCTATAAAACCAGGCAAAAGTCTTATGCTAATGAGCCTATCTGAGGATACTATTACCAAGGCCCTTGATCTAGCCCTGAATAGTGGCTCTTCATATGCCGAGGTTAGGTACCAAGTTGATACCGTTAGGTTCATCAATGTTAGGAATGGTGTACTTCAGTCATTGTCTAGTTACTCCTATGGTGGTGTTTCAATTAGGGTCTTGGTTAATGGAATGTGGGGGTTCGCGGCCACAAGCAATACAGATTGGGACTCAGTTAGGGATTCCGTGGGTAGAGCCATGTCCCTGGCTAGGTCTGTGGCTAGGCTCAGGAAGAGGAAGATAACTATTGGCAAAGAAAAACTCGCCAGAGTCACGTATGATGCTAACCAGAGGTTTAAGGTTGAGGACTTAACCAATGAATACCTAATTAAGTACTTAAGTGAGCTTGATTCTCATGCTAGGGCCGATCCTAGGATTAAGGTTAGGAATCTATTCCTCAGCACTACCATTACCGAGAAAGTCCTTGTTACTAGCGATGGAGCTTATGTAAGGAGCAGGATACCTAGAGTTTACTTATTCGGATCATTAATAGCCTATGACCCACAGAGGGGTAGTGCTCAGAGGAATGTTGAGTTCGGTGGATCTGGTGGTTTTGAGGTATTGAGCAATGTTGAGGATGAGGTTGATAGGGAGGTTAGTACCATTAAGGACGTACTTGATGAAGCTAAGTCGCTTCCTAATGACGATGTTATGGATGTAGTATTAAGTCCCGAGCTAACTGGCATAATGGTTCACGAGAGCATAGGCCACCCACTGGAGTTGGACAGGATCATGGGTAGGGAAGGCGCCGAGGCCGGTGAGTCGTACGCCAAGCCGGATTACCTGGGCAGTTACAAGATTGGTAGTGACCTAGTCACGATAATTGATGACCCAACAATATCCAATAGCTATGGCTTCTACCTAGTCGATGAGGAGGGAGTCACTGCTAGGCCGAGGTTCTTAGTTAAGAATGGTGTAATTAATGAATTCCTGATGAATAGGGAGTATGCATCGTACATTGGGTTAACAAGTAATGCCGCAGCAAGGGCTAGTGAGTTTGATAAGGAGCCAATACCTAGGATGGCGAATACGTACCTAGCGCCAGGTAATTGGAAGCCTGAGGAATTAATTAGGGAGACGAGGAGAGGCTTATACATTGCTTCATACACGGAGTGGAATATTGATGATAAACGCTGGTTTGGTAGATATGGTGGATTTGAAGCTTACTATATTGAGAATGGGGATTTGAAGTACATGGTTAGGGAACCATTCATTGAGGTTGACACGAAGACACTATGGAGTAATGTGGATGCCGTTGCTGATGATCTCAGGTTTTACCCAGGAACCTGCGGCAAAGGTAACCCAGAGCAGGGGGTACCAGTCTATTTAGGCGGACCCACATTCAGGGTAACTAATGTTAGGGTTTTTAAGGCTCCGCGCTAGCGCCCTTCGATATATTTAAATCCCTGATTAATACGTACGGTGCAGTGCCGGGTAGTGGTGAATCCCACCAATAAACCTGCCTAGCCTCCCTACTTGAGTCAACGAAGTTCCTAAGTAATGACCTGAAGGAATCCGCAATCCTTAATCCACGTACCCTAGCACTTAACTTATTATTCCTAACAAGGAAGGCTGCGTCCCTGACTACGGTCGAGAATACGCCCTCCTTAACGTTTTGGAACCTCGTGTACCAATTATTAGTAACTACAATGCCATTACCAAGCTCCACCGCTATAGCCTCAACATCATTGGACAATCGCCCTGTGCTTATCGCAACATGCCTTGGCCTAGGCCTTAACCAATTACCAACCGCGTGACCTGTGCTGATTGTGCCGAACTTAACAGCTGTCCTATTATTATGCAATAACCCAGTGAGCACGCCCTTCCTTATAACTTCCACATTCATCGCCTTATTACCCTCGTAATCAAAGGACTCAGACCCAAATGCATTTGGGTCATTCGATAGGTCAGTTATTGATAGTCTCTCACTAGCTATTGAATTGCCAATATCACTCTTAGATATTCCTGTCATTTCAGTTATTACGGAATATGCATTAAACCACATAGCCATCATTACACCGTATAAATGACCCGATACCAACGGACCAAGAACCACATTATACTTACCACTACTTACTCTCTCCTCGGGTAAATCCTTGGCCAGCCTTACTAAGTGACCTGCTTCGACACCCGCAATTCTTGGTTTAAACCCATCCAGAGTATTAGATATAGACACTGACGTGGCAGTTAAATCATCAATAAAGGCCCTAATTGTGAGTGTCACGAAGGATGCACTATCCTCAAGCTCAAGTCCAGCACTATCAACGTAGTAACGCTCCTCAACACCAAATGTCATTGCACCGGCATTCCTCTGTGAACCTTCACCGAGTGATGCTTGAATTGCATCATTTAATCCATCAATTAACTTGTCGGTTTCTCTCTCAATCCTATTATCATACTTACCAATTAGTTGACTTGGCTTTTCGCCGTGGGTTAATGGTACATAGAACTCATCCTCAGGTATGTTACTTAACTCCTTAATTAACTCATAGACCTTATTCTTAATAATATTTATGTCGGCAATTGAGAGTGACGCCGTTAAATACCTCTTTGACTTGGCAATGTATATCGCTGTCTCGTGAGTTACCCAGTTATTTGCTATCGTAGGTTCATTATTAGCAAACCTAATCATTGACCAGCGAATCCTTCTATATATTATTATGGCATCATCAATTAAACTCCTAACATCCCTAATGATGCTGCTTAAATCGTCTAATGAAACCACATGCTATATTAATGAGAGGGTATTTAACGTATTCCTCAACGAGTTGCAACACTTAAATATTGCCATACTAAACTGAATCTTGAGGCAGACCTATGGAGGCTACAACACAATTAAGGAAGAGCATAGGGTGTAAAGCCACAAATAAGGGATTACTTAAGGTTCTTGCAGCGGCCCAATTGGGTCTTGCGTTATTACTTTCCTTATTTACAACGGTTATTGATCCTCCATCATTAATAAATATCGCAATTGCATCATCAGTAATGATTGTTGAAGGCTCGTCAATAGGCATTATATGGTATTACCTAAGGAATGGTTGCTTCACTTAATTTTCCTCCTTAACCTCAATAACTCCATTAGATACGTCATTAATGTCGTGGTTAATTTCACCATATTCATCCTTGGTATATACCTCCTCAGGCATTATCAGGATATCCCTATTATCGATTATGAAATTCTTCAATTCACGGACTAAATCACTAAGGTCCTGTTAACTCCCTAATGCCATGGCCCCTAATCCTGGATCTGAACAGCTCAAAGTAAATGGACTTCACATAGAGTTAAGCATGCTTAGCGTTCTTTTCTTTAATTTACTGACGTATACACCGCTCATTCATTATTAAATCCTCACCTAATTAATTACTTTAGCCTCCTGCCGATTGCAATTATTAATGGGAACGACCTAGTGAACTTAATGTCAAAGTAAGGAGTTAATACACTGGTTAGGCATTTTTCATTGCATGAATGATCCCCTAATGCCCTGACTCTATCGGCATCGGCCTCAACAACTATGAATACTGAGCCGGGTTTCAACGAGTCACGTATATTCCTAATGGATGATGTGTGGTCGCCCCAGTGATGCAATGTGAACATAGCTACAGCTGCATCGAACCTCTCCGGTATGGTTGGTAATGCCCAACTACCTGCGTTAACAAAGTCAGGTCTCCAAAACCTCCTGGCCTGCCTAAGCATTGGTAGGCTTACGTCAACGCCAACTACGTAATAACCATTATTACTTAATATGCTGGCTAACCTACCCGTGCCAGGTCCTACTTCGAGCACTTTTGCAGGTGGTTTCACGTACTTCCTAAGTGTATTTGCCGTTATTCTATAGCCCCATAATAATAACGTATCTAGAAGTCTATATATCCTGGCCATTTTTTCATTAAATTGCTCAAAATACCCATAATTACTTGTCATTACTGCTGTGTATTGTTTAAGGCTAAATTACTAACTCGTGAGAATAATAATTGTGAACAGGCCCCTTATCTGTGTGTAATTATGAAGTATATAGTTATTGTGGCATTATCGCTATAATTAACCACAGGACTTGGTTGTATTAGTATGGATATGTAGTAGTTACCTGGCGTTAGCAGAATTTCCTTTGAATCCGTGTTGGATTCTCCATTATTTATTACATGTAATATTGCCACATATTGGCCATCAGGTCTTTGGATATACAGCCAGGCATTATTAATGCCATTGCCAAGGTAGTAAACATTCACGAGCCTAATTATCTCAGTCTGTGGGATGTTTATCTCTTCGGCGTCATTATAATAAATATATGAGGCGTTGGTTAATTGAATGTGAATATTAAATAAATGGTAATAGTGCTGTTGTTGTGCTGAGGCCATTACGTTAGCTATGGCGAGTATTATTAATGCCAGTATCAATGCCATGAATATTGTTTTCACAATTATTTTACTTTCTATTCCTAGTATTTAAATATTTCTATTACTATTGAAATAATATTTTATAAAATAATAATATAATCGGAATATTTCCAATAATAATTGATATTTATAAATCTAATTTTTAAATTAAAGAGTATAAAATGCGCAAAAGTGATTATGATACGTTAATTGGTAATATTGATATCCTCGTTGAGGTTGTATACAAATTCAACTCCTTTAATCATAACAATGTATGTTCCACTTACTGTTGTCATTCCCGTGAAGTTCATTGGTAATCGTATCTCCTCAATAATGATGTAATTACCAGGATTTAGGTTAAAGATCGTATCATTAGGGTACATCGCTACCAAAGCATTACTTGCATTAAGTATCATTAATGTTAATTGCACTGGTTCCTGCGCATTTATGTTAAGTTCTACTGCTATTGGGCGTGTAATGATTACCCTTGCCAGGGTTATGTTTATGGTTCCCGTATTATTAACGTAAATAATTACTGATTTACTAATTGAAGCACTTATGTAAAGACCTGTTGGTCTATTTATGAAATTACTTATGTACTGAGATTGAGCTTGTTCTATACTAATTGGTGGGTTTGTTACATTGATTGATGTCGTTACGTATTTATAATATACAGCGCTTGCTAGGGCTATTAACGCCATAACCAGTATCATGATTATTAAAAATAGCTTACGCATATTCACCCGCCAATGGTTTGCCTGGTTTACCTTTAATAAGCGCTTTGGAGATGGCCAGTATTATTCCCTGTTCAGTACTTAATTCCGTGATCGATGATCCATCAAAGTAAATGAAACCTTTATCTGTAAATGATAAGTATTCCTTAACACCTTCAGGTCTTCCCGTATTACTTGCCGTAATTGCCATATCCCCAATAATCAATGCATTATTAATTATTGAATACTGAATACCAATCCTATCCAGAGCTTTCCTAATTGCATTGATGGGGCCTTCAGACCTCACCATTAGCAATGTCTCCTCAATGATTGTCATCCTCCTCACAGTAATCCACCTAGCCCTAGTTACTGCATTTACTGAAGTTACTATGATTAAGAATACCAATATGTATAATGGTATTCCAAAGTACGTGGTATATGGTATTCTAATGTACATGTAACCGGTCTCCGTACTAAGCACCGAATAACCACCGTAGAATAAGTACCTACTCTGGAAGATGAATACTGTGATTATTAACATAATGGCTAGTGATAACGTGAATAGAGATAGGTAGAGGGAATACCTGCTATTTCTCCAGGCAATTGGTATTAATGCTGAAGTAATCACATAGATAAGTGCTGCAATTGAATTTGGTAGGATTAGGAAGTACTTATGGCCTAGGAAGATTATGGAGAAGCCGAGTGGTGTTAATTCCTGGGTATATATATTGGACCTTAAGCACCAAAGCGGTGCTAAGAACCAAGAGATTACGAATATCAATGCAATAATCAATTGAATGATAACTTCTAGCCTCACACTAACCACCAGTTATGAATACCCTATATAACGTTAACTGCGACGTCATATTAATGGTTGGGTAAACATAGGTAACACTAATCGGTAAGTATAGGGTATAGGTATGACCGTTCACTAATGAGCAGGAGAAAACCCTGGCATTCGGAATAGTGCCTAGGTTAATCGTAATGACTGTATTGTTAATGCCAGGGGTTATGTATGTTGATAATGGAATGTTACCAATTACATAAAATACATATGATGATTGAGTATCATCTACTAGGGTAATGTTTGATATTTCATTTATCATAATTGGTACTGGCGTTGAGTATGAAATCAATATATTGAGTATGCAATCACTATACTCCACATTACTTATCCAGGTATTAATCCTCACGCTTATTGGTGCAACCAGGAAGAAGCCTATGTACATTGGGTCGCCATAAAACGTTCCACTAACCAAGCCCTTAATTCCTATGGTACTTAGGTTAACATATTGAGGTAATAACGGGTACTTTGCTTCAAGAGTTAGAGGCCCAATGGTACTTAATTGTGCTGATTGTCCTGTTTCAAGGATACTTGCGTATCCTCCCGTGATTGTTATATTACCTGTTGCATTAATTATAACTAGCTTAACGATTAGACCTTCACCCGATACTGTTGTATTCTCAACATCTACATACGGTGTGATCATGGTTGCCGGGTGTATACTTGATGTGAATTTAACCGCGCCATAGGTTATTATGAGAGCTATTAATGTTAGGATTATGGACAATAAAATAAAGGTTTTGAAGGGGGTCATTTTAATCAACCAAATTACTAACCGCTAATTGGTGGTAATGGAACTGTCGCATTACTCATAATATTGTAACCAAAGTATAGTGTCACTGTTTCAGATTCGCCAGTACTTAACGACGCTATTGGTTGAGCTATTACTGATATGAGATAAGGCCCTGTATTCAATGCGCAGGCATTAGTTGTTCCTTGTATTGGTTCTGCATTTGCTATTATCGTGAAACTACAGACGGACTGCCCAGTATATGCATTTTGAATAACTATTGTTAACTGCTCAATTATTGGTGTGCCACTAATTGTAACATTAGTTATGTATATCCAGCCTGGCGTATTAGCAAGTAATCCAAGTGCATGGTAGAAGTAGGTATATGATGCGTTAGTAAGTTGTATCTTGGCGGTGAATCCCTGGGATGTCGCTGTGAAATTCGCGTAATTGCCTGCATAGCTATTTAATGGTACGGTGCATGTGGTGCCCGTTGGCGTCGTATACGTGAAGTTCTTACCGCTATAGAAGGTTAGTGGCGCTTGAGATACTGAGGCCGTTATTACACCCTTATAGTAATAGATCACATCAGCTAGTGCAACAACACTGATCAACATTAGAGCTATCGCTGCTATTAGTAGGTATTTTCTTGTTTTTCCATTTATTTTAAATGTTCTCATACAATTAATATGTTAAGTTTTTCTTTTTAAACTTTTCTTATAAATTAGGTATTTATTTTTAGTAATATTTATTCTTCATTGTTTTAGAAAATGAACATAATCAAGAACTAACCTGCAACTGGAGGTAATGGTATTGATTCATTATTAACAACATTACATGCTAAATAAAAATCTATTGATTCACTTTGTCCAATATATAGCGGAATTATTGGTTGAACAAACACAGAGATATAGTACGTACCTGGTTGTAATGTGCATCCAGTTGTTGGTGGTATAATTACGTAATGAGATCCTGGTGAGCAGGCATACTCATACTCCTCATTTAGCTGATTAAAGTAGTTCTGTAAATTAGTAACTTCTGTTATGTTAGTACTTGATATGGCATTATTAGTCATTGTAATGACTTCATCTGACGTTAATGGGTAATTCATTGTGGCGGAATTCTCAAGTGCAGTAACCGCCTGAAATAGCAATAGCTCAACCTTACCACAATAACTACTTGGTTTATATGGACCTTCACTTGGGAAGTATAGCGACTGGAGCAGTGTGTAGTTGCTTAGTTCAGTGCAGTATTGGTTTAATGCAGTGAATACTGAGCCAAGGGTTTCATTTGGTGGGTATTGTGAGGACCATGGTGGTATTGAGGCATGGTTTTTCCAATAGCCTGCTGTACATGATTGATAGGTTTGTAATGGTGTAGGCATTGCCTTGTAAATTACTGGCAGTATGCAGTATGTTTGGTTTTGTGGTGTTGTTATGTATAGCCACAGGTTATTTATTAATTCATTACTTACTGTTACGTTAGTTACGTAGAGCCAGCACCAGGAGTACACGTTCATCCCAAGCACTTGGTAGTAATAGGCATATGAGGCGTTGGTTAATTGTATTGTTAATGAGAACCCTGTTGGCGTTATACTTGTTGCTATGTAGGGTGGTACGTAACCATTGGGGCCTGGGAAAAAGGTTAGTGGTGCCTGGGATACCGTAGCAGTTATCACACCTTTATAATAATAAACTACGTCAGCTAGCACTAATACGCTTATGGCTAATGCCATGAACATTAGTATCAGCGCTATTCTACTGTATTTTGCGTTTCTGATTTTCTCTGTGAACATTATATATCAATTATTTGTTTTCTCTTTTTAATTTTTCTCTTCATTCTAGTCCTTAAAAATATGGGAATATCTTGGCAATAATATTTAAAGTGGCGCT
>NZ_JBMFVA010000025.1:0-18092 GCF_049966235.1 Vulcanisaeta sp. | reverse complement strand
GTCTTTGTTTGCTTGTTAGCTGCATGTTGCTTGCCATGGTCTTATAGACGCATAATTATTTAATCTTTTTAATTGGTAATTTACCATTCCTCAAATCATTTATTAATTGAACAACCTCACTTATCGCTGTCTCGAGTATCGCCTTGCCCTTTTCCTGGCTTGCCTTTGATGGGTATCCCTGCACAGCCTTCGTGTATTCCTGCGCGTAAACCTCCTTTCCGTAAATCCTAAACCTAGCCTCAACCCACTCATCGGCCGAGCCATCCCTCGGCACCCACTTGACTAAGTCTGGATACGCCGCCCAAACCTCACTCGTCTCATCCTCTGCCGCATGGCCCTCCGGCGTCTCGAGGACCTTCTTCCTAACCTCCTTCGCCAGGTCTACCCACCAATTAATGATTACTATGACCAGGTTCGTTTCCTTGGCAACGTCCTTAGCAGCCATGTTTAAGGCGTCAGTATTGCCTCCATGCCCGTTAATGACGACTAGGTACTTAACACCATTCCTAGCGACCTCCCTGAATATATCCCTATAGAGCATGTACAGCGTCTCATTACTTATGGATATTGTGCCTGGAAACTTATCGAGTACGTACGTATTTCCATACCATACAGTCGGTAGTAGTAACACGTTTGTCCTCTTAGCCGCTTCCTCGGCTATGTACGTAGCCATCAACGCATCTGTCCCGAGTGGTAGATGCGGACCATGAGCCTCAACAATCCCTGTCGGCAGTATCGCCACTGTTTTATCCACCTTCTCGAAGTCAGGCCAGGTAAGTTCCCACCAACGCATTAATTAGTGAATTGGTGATGCCTTAAATGCAATACCCTAAGGATCCCAGTACTGCCTAGCCCTATCCCTGAGTGCCAGCGTTAGCTCAAGAACCCTCCTATAACTCCTCGACCTAAGTATTTCATTGATCACGTTTAGGTCTAGGTTCGCATAGCCGTGAACAACGACGTTTCTAAAGCCCACCGGTGATTTAACGAAGGATTCCTCATCACTAATTACCAGATCAGCCTCCCTCAACCTCCTGGCAATGCCTGAATAACCCTCTACCACAATGCCCATGTTTGATAACAACCGCTGGCACAGGTCAATGAATGCCTGAGCCTGCACCTGCAGAGCGTGCATCAACGCCAGCTGGTCACGCCAATTGCTAAGGTCATAACCATGTTCAACAAAATCATCGAGTTTCTTGGTCATGTCCTCAATAATGCTCAATAACTTATCTAAGACCGTCATCTCATCACCAACGCCCTACCTGCATTACCCACGAGGTCAAGCTTCCTAGCATCAATAAGGAAGTCCTCACATATTGAAGCCCTTCTATGCATCCTTAACCACGCATCATCACCGGCCATGTACAGTATCACGCCGTCACCAAAGACCTCATGAATTAAGTAACAATCAGTACTGTCGCCAATGGGCACAAGATCTACCTTATCCGTATCCAGGTAATCGAATAGGTCAAAGAGTAACCGTGAATACCTACCTAGGTCAAGCCCTCCCACGAACTCCACCGCAATACCAACATCCTCGCCAAAACCCCTCCTAATAATGGAACCAAAGAGAACCGCATAGTAAATGCCGTAGTTGCTCCATGAAAACCTCCTCAACTTATCAATCACTGATTTATCAAGCATTAAGCTCAATCCAAGGATTACATTCATACTTAAAGTATTTATGTTTACTCAATGTCTCAAGCAGGTGCTTGCAAAAACCTTATCTCTCAGTATATAATTACTTAATTAATCTATGAAGGGCTACGTAATGACCACAGCTACACGCATGGTTAAACGCTCAATTCCACTATTAATTGCAGCACTGGCATTAATGGTAGTACCCAAGACAGTACTTGCACTCAATGGTTGCTACATATTCGTTAGTATCAATTTAACCTCAACGGGCTTCCCATACAATGTCGCGTTCTACGCGAAAGTGGGCTCAAACCGTCTCGTGCATTGGCCCACAATTACTGCTGGCTTATTTAATAAAACCATACCCATCACGCTCAGCGAGAGGGCGCCCCAGGTCAGTATATTATTCCTTAATAAAACCATTAACTACGTATCATCAAAACCACCCTTTTTCTACACAGCCGAATTAACAGCTACCTGGAGCTACGCAGTATATCCAATAAACATCACCAATTATGTTTCATACACCCAGTTAGGTCCCTGGCTGAACATGACGATGATTAACAATAGCTGCAGGTATCTACACGCATACGTGGTTCTACGTCCAGTACCTGCCATAATTAATGCAAGACCTGACTGGGTGTACTTCAGCGCATTCATGGTAATGCTAATATTACTAATTGGGATCCTGTTAATTATTATTTACCTACTCCTCATCAAGCCCATAAAAAAGCCCATCAGCAGCTCATCAGCGTCACTCGGTGTTTATCACTTTAGTCGTGGCATACTAATATTCTTGGTTACAAGCATCATAAACATAATCATGACAATGATATTCCTAATGTCATCAATACTCACGGGAAGTCCACCGCCGGTCCTCGCCCTATCGAGTGGATTCACGGCGTTTAACCACGTAACGGCAAACCTACTGTACGTCACGTCTCAGGGTCAATTAACAGTGGGGAATTTGGCAAGTATTGCGAGGTACATGACCATGACATCCATAGTAATCGATGTAGTATATGCGTTATTCATAGTAGCCATGGTTTTCCTTAAGGATGGATTCTTCAGGCTGGGTTTTATTAATGATAATGTCCAAATCGGTTACTACGGTTCATTAGTAAACATATTCGGCATAATACTCCTAATGATTGCCTATCCAGCAATAATTATTTTAGCAGAACCATTCGCCATATACGCAATTGAACATGTGACTCCCCCAATAGTACCCAGCATAGTCTCAATCGCTGAGGAGTTAATAATGGCTGCGGTTCTGGGCCTAATAGGCTTAATAGTGTTACTTGTGGGTTTCATCATGATACTCATAGCCACATACAGGTTACTACTCACCTACAGCCCAACCACGAGGCATCTCAGCACAGCAATAGCCTTACTGATAATAGGCATTATTTTAAACCTCGTGAGTATAATGGGCATAGGCCTAGGCCTAATCACATACGCACCGGCCATCGCCTATTTATATTACTTAACAACGCTCACATTGAATAGGGTCTCTAATCTCAACGACGTAGACGCGCTAATACTCAGTGCGGAGCACGAGCTGGACATGGCAAGGGCCAGCACCTATCCAATTGATAATTTAAAGAGGGCATTCAACTACGCAGTTAAGGCATTGGCAATTAGGGAGGGACTACCTGAGGTTCAGGATGCGGTGAGGATAGGCCATTGGACAAGTCAGCTTGTGACGAGCGCAGTAATGCGATTATCAGATAAGTTACCAATGGCGAAGGAGTTATGGCTAGTCCTAAGCCAGGGCCCAGTAACCAACATCGATGAGGTAATAGGTAAGGTTAAGGAATTACTCAGAATGCTTTAATCAAACAATGAACTTACTCAGCAGCGCTCAGCCCTGGCACACAGTAGCGCCAGGCCATGGGTATAGATAGGGCAGATAATCCAGGTAATAACCACTACCGTTAATTACAACACCCATAGGCCAGTACGATAATACATCTTGGCTAGTTTCAATGGCAGGTGTGCCTACAAACGTCACGTAAAAGCCCCATACACTACTTGGGTTAGTACCAATTTTTACATAATAAGTTTGATATATGCAACTTCCTGAGGCTAATCCGCTCAGCATGTAGGTAACGCCAAAGCCTATTAAATGTGCGATTATTGGGTCATCAAATATGTAGTCAGCCAATATCTCGGCAATTGCACCACCAACGTCTGGTGCCCATCCAGGTATGACTGGGGTATACGTATTAATTACGTTTTGTATATTATACGTCACATAATTATCTGCTACCTGTGCCGGACTGGGTGCATTATTGCACTCGGTTGTTTCTGAAATTGAACTAATGGCTGGGTTATAATAATATGACTGCCCGTCAAGAAGGGCAAATGCTTTACCAGCAAGTCCTTGCTTTGTTAGCAATGTTAAGGTATTAGTTATTGAGCCGTTACTAATATCAATATATGGATATACATAAAGAGTGCCTGGACTATATGATGAAGAACTTAAACTCAATACCATCGTACCATTAGCCACATAAATTGGTATGCAAGAGCCACCTTGATATAAGCAATCGAGGAATGTGACGGCAGCAACATTACCTATTGCTGCGAGGAATAATGAACCTGAACCCGGCACATAATAAGTCGGTGTACCCTTTGGGCATTCCAAGTTAAGGGAACTTCCATAGCCAACAGCCACGGAGCCTGTCTCACCACAGAATGAATTTATGTATATATTTATCTCGCTTGAGAATGTAATTGTAGGACTACCTGATGTAACTGTCGTTACATAATTATCATTTGAGTAATTGTATATAGCATATGTTGCGTAGAAGCCACTCCCGCTTTGTGCATAATTTTGGCCTCCTAAGCCTATATTTATGTACGTAATACCACTGCTCCATACATTAGATCCCCAACTCACGAAGAAGAATGGTATTGGCCCATTAAATTCGTAGCAACTCTCCAATTGCCACGATGATGAGCTAGGCAGACCAGGTGGATTGCTTAGGACAACACTATTACCCATGCATGATCCTTCATAGCTATACCCATATGGGTCTGTTGTATTTATCTCGGCATTACTCATTGTCGTGCTTACAACAGTCTTTGTTATGTTTCTCGGTATTGGTAGTGGCTTTGTCATTGTTAGGTTTACTGTTGCCATTATTGCTATGTGCTCATTACTTATTACCCACCTTGGATTATAGGGTATTGCCAGTATTATGAACCTAATCGTGTGCGTCTCACTGGATGTGTACGTGGCAAATGCCAGTAGTGATGGCCATAGTCCAGTCACCCGCCATTCCCCGGCTATTTCCCTGATTAAGGGGCTTGTTAGGTTTATACTTATTGTGCCTACCCCGTAGTAGTAGCCCACAGTGTATATCTTCGTCGGTGTGAATGCGAATAGACTCACCGTCGCTGGTACGGGCGTGTTATTTATGTATGCACGTATTATCAATGTTGGTGCTGTGAGGCTACTCACATTGTAGTAATCTATGCGTGATTCCTCGCTTGTGAGTGTCATGAATGGCTTTGGCTGGGTCTGCGTTTGGGCTAGGACTGCCAGGGTTATTGAGAGGACTGCCATTGAGAGTATTGCTAGGGTAACTATGCGTGCCCTGCCTATTTGCCTGGGCATGGTGGTTACCTTAACCATGGGGCTTTTTTACTTCGGCTTTTTATAACTAATGTGCCTTGTCTCATTCGGGCAAGCCTCCATTGGAATTAATACGTTGTTGATCTTTTCCCCACCAATCGTGGTTGATGGCCCATGGCCTGGATAGACAATGAAGTTGTCGGGTAATTCCCTGTACAACCTACACACGGAATCCCTGAGCCTATCCATGTCGCCCCCAGGTAGGTCTGTCCTACCGACGCTACCCGCGAAGAGTGTGTCTCCAGTGATTACGAAGCCATCGCCGATTATTGATATTGAGCCAGGCGTATGCCCTGGAGTGTGCATAACCCTTAAGTTAAGCGGTAATTCTGACTCCTCATCAATGAATACAGGCTCCGGCAGTTCTGGTTTTGTGAATCCCCACCTTGAGACTAATTCATTAAATATCTCCTTCAATTCCCAATCAAGCCTATGCGCCATGAATGGAACGCCTAAGTGCTCTGTTAATTCCTTAACTGCACTCACATGATCAAAGTGTAGGTGCGTTGCAACTACGGCCAAGGCCCTCCTACTGCCTAGGGCATTTAGTATGGCCTCAGCCTCATCTCCCGGATCAATTATCACGCAGGAATCACCATCGCATACAAGGTAACAGTTGGTTTCAAGGGGCCCAACAACTACTACCTCCACTGTGAGCATTAGGATCCCTGCCTTTGGCTTGGCCTGCCCATTATTGACCACACCTCAATTGCGCAGGCGAGTATTGATAATGACTGTATTGTTGCCCCCACGTAATTAATGACTGACCTATTGACGAGTATCAATACTATGACCGCGATAATGAGTACCGTGCTCACCAACCACATGTACCTTGATGCCTTATGCGTTGCGATGCTCGTTAACACTGCGTAAATGCCGATCATTAGCGCCAGGGCGATTATTAGGGATATCACTGAGGCTATGAACTGCCTAATCAATAGTAGGGCTAGGCCTATTATCATAGCTGCCGTAAACGCTATGGGCACGTAACCCCTCTCAAGGCCGTTACGCACAAGCGTAATGCCGAGGTACGTGTATAGGCCCAGTATTAACGCCAGGGTGATCAGGGCAAGCACGGCTATGTTGCTGGGTATGTAAAGCATGAAGTATGGCAGTGGTATGTCCGTGTATATCGTTAGGTAGCTGGTTATGAAGAGCCATAATAGGGATGCGAAGTTGACCACCACAAAACCCACATAGAACCAAACAAGCCTACCAAGCATCTTTGTACTTACGCCCATACTATAAGTACGCCATAAGACGCCCTTAAATCTCTTATTCATTAAATAGTGGGTGCCAGAAATCCTTATAACACTCCATATTAGTCACGTGATTAGGTTATGAATAATAAACTTCGTGGTTACCTAGCCATGCTTGGCGTCCTCATTGCCTGGGGCTCGTCCTACTCAATCTCTAAGGTTGCCATGTATTACATGTCCCCCTTCGTGCTCACGATGTATAGGTTCGGCTTTGGTGGGTTATTACTATTCCTAATTGGCAGGGGCTTGGTAATAAATCGTAGGTACGTAATCAATGCATTACTTAATGGGGCCTTATTCGTGGTCTTCCTGAACCTAGCCATTGAGTATAGTTCAAACCCAGCCCTGGTCTCCGTGCTCGTTTATACACAGCCAATCTTCGTACTAATACTATCAATAGCCCTATATGGCGAAAAGCCGACTGCGCTGCAGGTAGTTGGTATCATAATGGCATTTAGTGGTTTATTGATTGCCGTCGGTGTTTATAGCTTTGACATTGGTGACACCATTGCAATACTTGGTGGTTTCATTTGGGCACTGGGCACTCATTATTACAGGAGGAACTTGGTCCATGAGGACCTCATTAGGTTGAATGCCTCGATGGCGGTCATATCGGCATTAATAGCAGCACCAACGCTCATCATTAACCCGCATATGGAACTGACATTGAATACCGTTGCGTGGGGCATAATCGTCGCGTTGGTGGCCCAGGTAATGGGCTTCCTATTTTGGTTCCTCGGTGTTAAGGACCTCGGCCCCGTGACTGCAAGCTCAATCTCAATACTCGTACCTGCATCCGCATATCTATTCGCCCTATTAATACTTGGTAAGGTCCCAACGGAAATGGAGGCAATAGGCTCGGCAATAACATTAGCCGGCGTCTTAATATCGCAGTTAAGGGCCTAGCGAACCTTATTGACCCTGTAGGTTCAGGGTTTCGTAAAGAACCTGCTGGCCATTGGTAAATACTGCCTCTGCCGTGTTTATGCCGTAAATCCTCGAATCGCCGTTGTAATTCACGGCGCAATTTCCAACCCTCAACGCTACACCTACGTAATGCGTCCCATTACTAATTATAGTCAATAACGCAGAGCTTCCAGGCGGTATAAAGCACTTATTACTTGATATGAAATCGGCATTGTTGATTACGATGTATGCCAGTTCTACGTACTCCGTGCCTGAATTAATGATTATAAATGTCGCGTTATTCTGTGACATACTTGGGCCCTCTATCATCACCCTAACGCCAAATGACTTCGATTCATTACTGGCTATCCCAAATACCCAAATTACTATTGCTATGGTTAATGTTATTGCTACCACCACGAGTATTATTGTCGTTATTGTATCGCTCAACCCCTCACTCATTGTGGTTATAAGTTTCAATTCCCATTAATAAGCATTATTCTTAATGAAAAATATAGCTACGAATAACGAGAAAAACGTTGGTAGGGATACAATCATTAGGAAATGATTTTATATTTAGGTTTAATCACGAATTATAGGTTGATATGAACACTAAGGCCTTAACTGTGGCATTCATTGTCATTGGCGCGGTCCTAGTACTAACGTTGATCACTTTACTGAACGTACAAAGCGCGCCATTCCCAGCAGGTTCATGGGTTGGTATGGTAATTAACATACCAAGGCAGCCACTCCTTAACCCACTAATCATCGTTAATGGCGAGTTAATTAATATAACCGTGCAGGACCCACTATACACGTTCCATCACTACGGGTTCAGACCATACGCCCTCAACATGCTGGAAACCGTTAATCTCAATGGGGGTAGGTATACCGTGTATGCCGTTATAATAGAAGTTCAATGGCGGTGGTCGGTTATAATCGGCCTGGTAAGTATTACCAATTCCCGGCAGGTCAGATGACGGACTTTGAGAACCAATACACGACCAACTTCTGCGGCTGTTAATGCATGTTTTATGCATTAATGTACGTGCAGGTGCGATACTACTCTCCATTAATTTAGTCATTACCTTTGACGTTAATTCGTATGTCGCGGCTATGTTTGAGTTCAGAACCCTCAACTGGTTACTTATTAGGTCGAGCCCGTCAATTACCTCTTTACGTAGGTCATCAATCTTTCTACCTAATTCATCGAGCCTACTCATCATTGCATACATAAGTATTAGTTCTGTATCTTCCCTGGAAATCTCCTTCCTACTAATCCAGTTAGGTAACTGGGCAATTACGTAGTCCACACCCTTACTGAGTACTAGGCTCATTAACTCACTTAAGTCCACACTTGCCAAAGTAGTCCTTGAGCCTTAACTTAAGCCTTATTTTAGGAGCGTCTTGAATAATGAATCCATTTACAGTATTCATTGCTAGCAAGCCTTATAATTGTATTCGATTAATTGTTTACAATGAGTGTAGTACTGTCTGTTAGGATACCCAGGTGGTTGAAGGAGGAGTTGGATAGGCTTGGTATTGATTACTCGAGGGAGATTAGGGAATTCCTTGAGAGGAGAGTTCGTGAGGAATTAGCGAAGAGGCTTGAGGCTAGGTATGAGGAGCTTTTAAGGGATTCACCAATAATAAAGGGTAACCTAGCCGTAGAATTCATTAGGGAGGATAGGAATGCACGGTAAGCAGATAGTCTGTGATGCCAGTGTTATTGTTAAATGAGTCATTAGGGAGGATTATAGTGATTACGTTGGTAGAATAAGGATTGACCACATTAGTGGCAGAGTAACTGTCGTAATCCCATCAATAGCAATTACGGAAGTAACGAACGCACTTAGAAAGTATTATCTACGTGGATTGGTTAGCGAGGATTTTATAAGGAGATCATTGGAACTGTTAAGAGATAGCCTTCTCGATATTCGCGAAATAACGCGGAACTTAATTATGAAGGCCTTGGACTTCTCCATAAAGCATAACGTGGCGATATACGACGCTGTATACGTAGTGTTAGCTATGGAATTAAATACCGTCCTATACACAGCGGATGAAGCATTAATAAACGCGCTAGGCAACGCTCCGTACATAAGGCACGTAAGGGATTACGTATCGTCAACGTAATTTACGCAACTCTGCCAGTAATGGTATTTCCCTAAGCATTTCCTCGGTCACGTATTCCCAATAAATGCCGACCGGCTTACTATCAACTCTATTCACACGTATTACCCTACTTGGCGTAACGATAATGTCGACGGATAGGTCAAATGGCTCTTTGGGAATCTCATCGCTTACTAACTGTAGCTCGTGAACCGTGGTTATGACTGGCGTATTCTCATTGACCTTACCCAAGGCACTAGCGATGCCCCACTCAATCTCCGCATAACCATGTGACTTACCCAGCCTGCGGCCATTACCCGGGTTTACGGCCACGGAGCCTACTATAACGAGGTCTATGTTGGGCATATCCCAAGGCTTAATCGGCGCACCCCACCTGAATGCGCCCCTTATGGTCGAAGCCTCACCATAGTACTGCCTCGGTATTCTACGAGGATCAAGCATTAGAAAGCCCTCCCTGATCCTCGGTGTCGGCATTATCAACAACTTACCATTAACTAGCGTCAACTCCCTACATCGGCGCTGGGGTGAGTCTGGGTTGATCTTCACCACATGAGCCTTAGTAAACTCAGGCAGTGAAGCAGCCAGTTCGCAAGCCCTTTCAGCACCTACGAAGTTGGGTATCCTGCCATAAACAGGCCTTGGGAATGCCGCTACGTTCCTCTCCTCAAGTAATTTCCAAATCCTCTCCCTAATCGCCTGCTTCATGACCTTAATGTCCATTATGGGCCACTTCATTAATCGTGAAATTAAATAAATTACTGTCTACACTTACTCAGGAGTGATTAGGGTAAATCCCGAGGAGGTAATTAAATGGGCTCGGGAGCAGCGTCTTGTATTAGGTGGTAATGTAGTTATTAATTTTAGGGATAGAGAGCGAGAAATAACGGAGTTGTCGAGCGACCTGAGTATTGGGGCATGCGTGTTATCTATGGCCAGCTTGGTGCTGGTAAAACAGTGTCTTGATTGCCGCCTACGCATTTAGGTATGCAGCTTTAGCGGCTAGCTACGACCTGGCTAGGGCGCTTGCTCTAAAGCCTAGGGTTTTGATAATTGACGAGCCAACGGCGAATGTTGACTCAGAGACCGCGGAGACGATATTGACGGTGCTGAGGGACTTCGTGGATAGGGAGAGGGCGGTAATAATGGTGACCCACGACAGAGAAGCCCTAGTGTACACGGGTAGGAGTTATGCATTGGTCAACGGAAAGCTTACGGAAATAACCAGGTAAGGTACGTGGAGGTTAGGAGCCGCAGCATATTATTGCGTAGAACTCCTTACCGTTACTATCAGTCAGCTTCACTAGTCTCCACTTATCGTTGCAGCCGACCGTGGAGAACACCCATACCTTTATCCTTCTGCCGGTGGGCGCTTTGGCCCAGCCCCAAGCATTGAACAGTGGATAAAGTCTGAAACCTAAGGGCGAGAAAATGTAGTAATCCCTTAAATTTCTCCTCTCATCAATTACCTCAACAACTCTGAGTCTATCCCTGCATATGTAAGTACTGAACTCGGCATAATTGCCCAGGAATTTACAATCCTTGGGAAAGTACGGAATAGTTGATAGTAAAATAAGTGCGATAACCTCAACAAATATTAAAGCAATAAGCAGCATCGGCGGTAAATAATATACACCTAATACTGCGGTAATGATAAGCGGAGAGACCCCTATTAAAAGATCTATCCATAAGCTTGAGAGCTTGAAGCAGAATTTCATAATTATCACTTAAGCGAGTGTAATGCTTATAAACTTTTAAAAAAAGATATAATGGAGCCAAAGGAAAAGTTTCAGAAAGACATTAAGGACTTAATCAGTCGCAGGGAACTTTTAAAGACGTCCGCAGTCGTTGTTGGCGGAGTTGAATCCTAGTGAGGAAATAGCGAATATGTGCGAGACGTGTTACCTGTTAGTGACTAGGTACAGGAATTCGTTATTTAAATTGCCGCTGAGGAAGGAGGAGCTTTTTAAGGCTGCCTTGAGTAACAAGGGCATAGGTGATTTGCTGCGATGCAGAGTTTCTTCCTCAATTCATGGGATATAATTAGGATTGTGATTAGTAACTCGGGCCCCTTGATCGTTATTTTATTGGCAACCGTGGTGCTGCCTACGTTGGTCATACTGGCGCTGTTGCTGCACGCGTATAAGGTAATCCGCGGTAAGAGCAAGGTGAGAGTTTATAGAAAGAGTATTATCGTGGCTATAGTCATCTTCCTAGTTGCAGCGGCTATTATCTCGGCGTTAGTTGTTTGGGGACCATTGATCCTGCTTCCCGGCAAGTACGGCTACTCCGTGGTCAACAATACGTTGGTCATGTACCTGCCCATCGGTAAGTTTTACGTGAATCTCTCCGAAGCCAGTGTATGTGTGGTTAATGTGACCTACGCCATGAGGATTGAAGGCTTTGCCTACGGCCCATTGGGCATGGGGCTCTTCGTCATTAATGGTAACTACATGAACGTATTCTTTTATGCGCCCGAGGGTTTACGTTGGATCTACGTGATTAAGTATGGCCATGAGGTCCTCGGCCTATACGCACCAGGCCTTCAATTACCCGTTAAATGCAACGATTACGCTGCCTCAAGTCCTTAGGGTTTATAAGTGTTCATTACATTAGCCCTTGTATGGGTTACGCATCCAGTAGTGAGGCTAGGAAACATGCCGAGCTTGCGTTGAACGCGTTCAATGAGGGTCTCGAGTTCGTTAATAAGGGTGATGTTGTTCAGTCTAGTGAGAAGTTGTATAGGGCTGTTGAGGAGGGTGTTAAGGCGTTGGCGATTGCAAAGGGTCTTGATGAGGCCAGGGAAGCCCTTAGCAAGGGAAGGTGGACTGTGAGTTTGCTGGATAAGGCGGCAATCAAACTTGGCGATGATGTGGCAAGGGCCTGGGATGCAGCGTACTTCCTACACGTGAACGGTTTCCATGAGGTAAGAATAGACATTGATGAGGTTAAGTCAAGATTACCAGTAATACAGAGTTTGATTAATATCGTTAAGGAGGAGCTTGGGTTCTAACTATTACCATGGTTATAAGGAATTGGTCGTGACAATTATTTAATTGTACATTGATCCGTTATTATAAGACTTGCGTGCCTTGCATTCTTTAGGTTTAAGTTAAGTTGAAAGAAACATAAAAAGAATAGGTATGCTGGTTCATGAGATGATTTAAAGATTTATTAAGGTAGTAAGGGAGAGTAAGGCGATGAATGCTTCTTCAAATATGCAGGAACCTAGTGATAGGTTATCCCTTATTTATGTCGGTGTTTCTAAGATATATAGGGGATACCTTGCAATTATTGCTATAGCATTACTAATTCTAGTACCAATCATGGTTTTTGCGCCGGGTAGTACATCAATCATGGTTCTAGTTAAGAATGTGGCGTTTTTACAATTCCTCGGCTTATTAATAATGTTACCAGTAATGTATCGCTATATCTATAAAGGATTCGCTAGTTTAGCCGTAGCCGATAAGAGGACTTACGGTATTGGTAAGATAGGAGCCCTCGGATTATTAGCGATTAATACTATGGCAATTGGTGAATATCTGTATATAATGGTTGCGACAAGTCTTAAGTCGCTGACATTATTGTTAATGATCATGATTAGTCTTGTACTAGGATTCACACTCAATTTACTAACGATGATAGCCCTATACAGACTTGGTAATGAGTTTATAATTGATGAATTGAAACTTGGCGTGATTGGGTTAATTATCGCGACCTTATTGATAGTAATACCGAACCTAATAACGATATATATTGGTGATATAATGGGTATATTTAGTATAGCAGGTATACTTCATGGCCTTAATAACGTTAGGAAGATAATTAGGGATAGATGGCGTAATTTATGAGGTGATGCCTATGAGATTTAGGATATTATTACTGTTCATCATTACTTCAATAATGTTACTCTATATTGCGTACCCATACCTTACATATGTACTTGGTGGTTTACCGCCAAGTGGTATCATTACTTTTAATAGGACGTATATTGTATTTCCGCCGAATAATGGCGTATCGCCTATATTGAAGCTTTATGATGTATCGCCAGGCTCCACGTACGAGCTCATTACCGTACTTCCAACAAGGGCTGGTGGCTTTTTCTGCTACTTGCTTCCTGAGGGTGAGGTTTGGTTTTCATGTTCAGGTAATTATACGATACTCTTAATGATTATGAATGACACGATTAGTGGGTGGCACTTATTGTATTATAATTATTAATTTGCGGTGTACGTTAATGACACGATTATCCTAACTGGTTACTTAATTAATGGTACATTCGTGATAACTCACTACAGTAGTGGTGTTTTTGGGTTCATAGCCAATGTTTATTATGGGAATTGCCTCGGCATGACCCCGCTCGGCTTTAATAATGGGAGTATGGTATTAATTATTCCATCGGTTGGTTCAATATTTAGAGTAATTAAGTATGTTGGCTTTCATAATTCAATTGACCAATTACTAAACGGCGTGGTTACTGAATCATTGTTAAGACCCTAAGTATTTATTGTTAATTGAAACAATTACAGTAAGGCCATTAACATGCGATCTTAATCCTACCTTATAGCACTTATGTGCATTAATGAACTTAGAAACCACAGCATACTATCGCATAAAACTCTCTACCATCCTCACTCATCACTCTCATCATCCTCTACCTGCAATTACGATTAAGGCCGGAAAATAGAAAGATAGCATTATCATTGCGGAGCGGAATCCATGCATTAAATAATGGATACCCCCTAAAGCCGTATGACATAAATCTCACGGCTTTGAACCTATCCTTAAAGTACGACCTTAAGTCATCTCTTTCCTCAATAAATTCGAGAACTTTATACTTTCCTTCATTAATATCTGTCTTAAGTATTACGTAATTACCATCAATTCTGCAATCAACGGGCATTAGCCATAGAATCGTAGTAGTGATTACGGCATCTACTGGAATTAACGTGAGTGCTATAATAATTAATGTACGTGTAGATAAGGTGATGGGTGTCACATTTACGACTAGTAAAATGGCTACGATGATGATAATCCAAAATACGGCCCATTTCCTAGAATTGCACTGTGCGTCTTTATGCATGCTCAGTTTTAGGTTGTCTACTTATGTTGAATATTTAAATTTCTAAATTTTTATTAATAATCAATGGCTGGTAATGGAGGTCTAGGTAATAGTAGCGATAGGGAGAGGATGATTCTCCTTTATCACGGCGTTTCGAGGATTTTTGACGGGTATATAGCGAGTATAGCGTTGGGCATATTGCTAGCTATTGTGCTTGTGGCTATTATATTGTCTAGTGATGATAATGTTAACGTACTTATTCATAATTTCGGCATCTTCTTCATTACCGTCGGTATCCTAGGTTTACCTTTTACATTTTTCTTTATGTACGGGGGCTTTACGTACCTGGCACGGGCGGATAAAGGTAGGTATGGCATTGGCGTACTGGGTGCTATTGGCTTGTTAGCTCTGGGTTTAGTCCTTATTTCAGAGGGCGCATACCTTGTTATTACACGTGTTTCCTACTCCATATTCTTAATAATGAGTGTGATAACGATAATTGCTGGCTTTGTGTTTGAGTTACTTATGTATATAGTTCTGTACAGACTTGGCGATGACTTCAGCGTTAGTTACCTAACGGCTGGTGTTATCGTTTCTTTGTTTGCAACTGTACTCTTGGCAGTACCCGTAATCAACATTGTGGGGGACGTCATTGGGCTTATCGCCTTTGTATTGATTCTTGTGGGACTTAATGAGGTTAAGAAAAGCATTGAGAGAACAATTGCTCATTAAATGATTATGGCAGCGAAGGAATTATTTATTAAATCATTAAGTGAAGTATAGGCCGGCATTATTCTACGGCATTTTATGTCCGGAGAATCATCTTTATCGCTGGAGTATACGGAGAATTTGGTTTTTAAGGGATTTGTTTTTGATATCGATTGTGCCCGGTTGGGATAGGGATGTTTGGTTGCTTCTTGCTTCCAGGGGATTGAGGAGCGTGGCTGGTGGTGCGCTTGGTGTAGTTACTGGGCTTTACCTGTATTACTACCTGCATTTATCATTAACCGAGGTTGGCATTTTCTTTGGCGTTGGCGCATTCACGGCGCCACTCCTCTCACTCCTCTTTGGTAGGTTTGGTGATAAGTACAGTAGGAAGGTGATCCTACTACTGACGCTTGCCTTCCTGCCGATAGCCACGGCAATACTCCTAATCACCAGGTATTATCCATTACTCCTACTTGCAGCTGCATTGGGAGGCTTTGGTACGGCTGGGGCGTTGGCTAGTGGTAGTGTTGGTGCCGTGGCTGCGCCCGTCCAAACGGCTATATTAGCCGATAAGACCGAGGGCATGGATAGGTCCATGGTATATGCAATATTCAACTTAGTATCTGGAACGGCATCAGCAATCGGAGCATTATTAGCTAACCTTAGCTATCGAGACGTATTCTACGCGGCTCTTGCATTATCAACGATCAGCCTATTCGTGATATTACCAATTAAGGAGGAGCATGGACCTAAACGTCGAGCCAATGACGATCCAAACGGTAATTCCAAGACCATAACTCAACAAGTTAGGAGAGATTTAACGTACATAAAGAGGTTCGCGATAGTCGGCGCACTGAATGGCACAGCCCAGGGATTAATAACGCCATTCCTACCGATAATATTTAAGATGGTCCTCCACGTGAATAATGGAGTCGTTGGTGACGTATTCTTCATTGGCGGTCTCGCTGCGGCCTTCACATCACTCACGGCGCCAGTCTTCTCGAGGATTTTCGGGCTTAGGGACGCCATAATAATTCCGAGGATAATATCGACAATCGCCCTAATACTAATCCCCTTCTCAACAACTCTTTACCTGGCCGCAATCACGTATGTGATTTACGTGATGTTTAGGGTCTCATCCCTAGCCCCACAGCAGGCGCTAATGATGGAGCTCGTGGGCAGAGGCAATAGGTCAACAGTCTCTGGGGTTAATCAAGCGTCACGATTGTTACCATCGGCGACGGCAACGTCTGCGGCCGGTCCAATGCTTGATTACCTACCAATACCTGTGCCGTTCACTATAGCATTTGCAGTAAATATCGCAAATATAGCCCTATACAGAAAGTTCTTTCCCAACCCAAAACCAACGCGTGGAGGGGTAACCGTGATTGAGTAAATGGCTAAACAACCTCGGAGGCCCTAACCTCAACACCCAATTCCCTAGCCAACTCAAGTGCTCTCTTCCTAATCGCCGAGCCAACGATGAGTAGCCTCGGCTTTACCTTATTAACCCTCTCGTAGAGGATTCCCTCCCTATATAATTCAGCCACGTCCCCACGGTCAATGCTCGCCTTGTACTCAACGAGTATGTGCTCGTTATCCCTAATAAGAACGTCAACGTCAATGACCGAGGGATGACCAAACACGAAACCCTCGCCATCATAATAGGTCCAGCGCCTAACCTGGTAAACCTTGAGTAGGTCGCTTGGCTAAGTACTTAATGGACTCCCTAAAAGCCTCCTCAGTGAACAATCCATAACGGTAACCCAATGCCGTTACTGATGATGTTAGCTTCTCAATACTACTCTGCATAATGAGTATAACCTCGCCATGTCTCTTAACATCCTCACTTAATGTCTCCACAACCTTCCTAAGCTCATCATGGGATTTAACGAGCGTCTCCACGGCTCTCCTCATTTCCTCAAAGGACTTACTTAGTAATTCCACAGTTTTCCTTAATTCGCTTACTTCCTCGCCCTGCTTAGCAGCGATGTCCTTCAAATCAGCAATAGCCCTAACTAGGTTGTCAACTGAGGACTTAAGATCACTAATGCTCAATAGCCCCATTACTGCATACCTAAATTCCTCATCCTCCTTAAGTAACCTCAAAAGTTCCTTCCTTAGATCAAGGCCCATGCCCTATTTGAAATTCGCACTTAATTATTTAAACCTACCCATAGCAATGCTTTATTAGGGGTTTGAAACATATCCTTAGGATGGTTTCGTGGGAACTCGTGTTTAGGGCTTCGGTATTCATTGCCGAGGAGATGGGAGTCGCCCTACGTAGGTCAGCCTTCTCGCCTAATATCCGTGAGAGGATGGACCATAGTTGCGCAATAACGGATTCTGAGGGCAATATTGTGGCTCAGGCGGAGCACATACCAGTGCACCTGGGCTCATTCAGGGTAGGTGTTAAGAACTTGCTCAATTGGCTTAGTAATGAGGGTGTTGAGCTTAGCCCTGGCGATGCCGTATTACTCAATGACCCATATATATCTGGTACGCACTTAAATGATGTCATGGTCATGGAACCAATTTACGTCGATAATAGGCTCGTGGGCTATGTCGTTAATAAGGCGCACCACGTGGATGTCGGTGGCCCAGTACCAGGTAGTATTAACCCAAGCGCCAGGACAATATATGAGGAAGGCTTAGTCATACCGCCAGTCAAGATTATGATTAAGGGCGAGCTCCAGCGTGACATACTCAACGTAATACTTAGTAACTTTAAGACCCCGGAGAC
>NZ_JBMFVA010000024.1:0-19481 GCF_049966235.1 Vulcanisaeta sp. | reverse complement strand
GCCGTTGCTACTTGTATGGCGTCAGCCTGATAAATGTGATATTTCTCGATTATTGCCCATGCACTCTTTAGTATCGATAATTTAATTGGTATAACCATAAGTACACCTAATTTAATTAGTCTTAGGGTTTCTCTTATGAATCGTAGTTTAGCGGTTTTATACTCATCATCAGTTATTAACTTCCTCATTCTCGCCCTATCAAGGACCCCTAATACCTCTCCTATGTTCCATGCATTGAATACTAATTTTACACTACCCGTATAGGAACTTAGATAAAGTGATTTTACATAATCACTGCCGGGTTCAGAAATGTACCTCTTTACTATGGCACTACTATCCAGATAAATCACTCTCTCTTTCATCCCTCATCTCCCTCACGAGACCACTCACTGGTTCCCTGGGCTTAATCGGTTCAAAATCAAGCTCTGGATTGGTCTCCTCGGGTATTAGCGTATTAAGCTCAATCATCAGCTCCTCTTTAATTAACTCCTCCAGCAATTCGCTAGCGTCTAAACCCTGCTCCGCAGCATGCTTCTTAAACTCCCTCCATAATTCCTCATCGATATAGATACTAGTCTTTATCTTGCCCATATCTTCCTTATTGACTTAAAGGAGTAAATAAGTTTTTCTGTAAATACTTAATTAATCCATTTAGTCAAGCATTCCTAAATTACCAAGGCGTTAAGACTTATTTACCTGTGATTAGGACCATTATTGTGAGGGTTGCCATTACATTGGCTGTGCTAGCCCTTGTGGTTACTATAGTTATACTTGGCGTTTCTGCATTAACGGCGGGTAGCCTCAGTAAGTACGTTAGTGCCAATATTTATCAAACAGGTAGTGGGTATTACTTGGTCTTCACGATTCATAATCCATTACCACTACCAGTGATAATAACGATAATGCAGGGTGGCTTATCAAGGAGCATTTATATTGAGCCCTATGGCTTTGGAAACCTAACAATGCCCATCACCTCATTAACTCTCCCAATAAATATAACCGTGTCAATACCTGGAATTGCTAATATTACAAATACGGTGACCCCATCATGAGGATTAGGGATAGGTTAATAGGCGGCGTCTTCAATGCAATTACCGACCTACTCTTCCTAATACTTATGCTAATACTCTACTCATTACTCAGCTCCTACCTATCCCACATCGCGCCAAACATACCCAGCCTAATCAGTGAGTACCTAGTGCTCATCGTGGCCTTCGCCATACTTGCCTTCCTCAAAGGAGTATTGTCAGGCCACGTGCTCGTTTACCCAGTCATACTTGGTGAGGCCGTGTTAATCACGGCCATCTTCCTATCAATACCAACGGTCATAGCCATTCACGGCATCGTAGTTAACGTTAGCCCCCTCATTTACTTCTTATGGGCTATAGATATGTCGTGGATAGTCTACTCATTGATTAGCCAGTTCAACAATACATTGATGGATCCCTGAATTACTGCAGAGAGCTTTCTATCTTAACTGCTAGGTCCTTAACAAGCTTGCTCATTAGGAATTGGGTAGCTCTCTCCCTGGCATTGTTGCCCATCCTATCCCTCTCGTCGGGATGATCAAGAAGTCTCTCCACGGCTTTAGCAGCGCCCTCAATGTCGTCTGGGCCATTAACATGAATACCATCAACGCCATCCCTAACAACCCACTTCTGTCCGTAGATTGCTGATGTGATTACGGGGACGCCACCATACATGAACTCAAGCTGTGTTAATCCAAGGGCCTCCATCTTACTCATTATTATGTTCACGTAGGCCTCCTTGATCAACTTCTTCTTATCCTCAACACTCAACTCGCCAGTCAAGGTAACATTACTGAGACCTTTAGATTCCCTAACGACCTCATCCCACTGATCGCCAGGTTTACCAGCAATTACAAAGTGAACATCCCTCCTATGCCTAAGCAACTTAGCCGCATGGACAACAGCGAGTGGGTTCTTCCTCTCCTCAACCGTGCCCAGGTAAGCCACTATCTTAACGTTATCCGGTATCCTATACTTAACCCTGAAATCGCTTGAATCAACAAGGCCTAGGTCCGAGACCTCGTCATCATCAATGCCGCCGGGAAATATATACACTTGCTCAGGCCTTGCACCCATCCTAACCATCTCCTCACCCTCAATAGGCGTTACACAGAGAATGAGGTTCGCAGCCTTAAAAATCTCGGGAAACGCCATGTGATTCCAGGTAAGCCTATACGTCCTCTCAACAACATCATACCTGGTAGGGTCGGGTGGTTGGTAATGACTCATGTGCGCAAAGAACACATCACCACCCTCCAGGCCGAAGGTTATGAGCATCCTCCTCCACATAACGTATTTGGCGGTGTCCTCAGGCCCATTCCAAAGGGTCGAATGCGTTATAAGGGAGTTTATACCGAAGTTCTCATTAATCCTCCTGAGCACATCCACGAAATTCTTAAACATGATACGCCTCGGAGGCCACTTCGCCATGTAACTATCAACCCTAATAGTCGGTAGGCCAATGGCTTGATCCTTCTCCTGAAACACATAACCCTCAAGCGAAGTCTCCACGGTCCTTCTCCTAACAACCTCATTACCGTCATGGTAAATACTCGTTATTAGGTAAGCCTCATAACCAAGTCTAAGGAACCACTTAACCATCCTCTGGGCCACTAACTCCTGCCCCTTAGATTCACTCGTCTGGTACATTATTACACCAACTATAGGTTTACCCACCACCCCCACCCTTTTCCTCACTTCTACGTTGTCCGCCCCATTCACTCTCAAGAAGTCTCCTTAATGGTTCGCGGAGTGGTACTGCGAGCACAAGTCCGATGGCTATCCCAAGCCCTATGGCAACTGCCCAGGCGAGGCCTTGGGCGAATATGTAGAGTATCGTCACGTTAACCTTCATTACGCTTAGGGCTATTGTTATGACCATGTAGTAGAGTATGAACCTGAAGGCATCGCCCACGAAGTTTAGGAGCGTCTGTGAGTACTGATCATTGGTTGGGTAACTACGCTTGAAGTAGTCGCTTATCCAATCAACCATTATTAGGCCAATTACTAGGATTATAACGCCAGAAACTAGGTACGGCAGGTATGACAACACACTTCTGGATGTGTCGTAGAGGAAGGCGAGGTTTGGGCTTACGTACGAGAGCTCAAGCAATGCGTAGAATATGGCAGCGATGTATATGACCCATTTAACGAATAAACCAAGGAAGTCACCGGCAGTATAGCCACTCCTAAGTAGTGCCCTACCAATGGATGTCTTCCTAAAGAAGGCATCAAGGCCAGTGGTATAGGCTATCTTCTTTATTAGTATCTCAACCAGTCTACCAACTACATAACCAACAATCATTATAACCACAGCCGCCAACACGGTGTAGAATATGTACTGTGGTATGAATCCGAAGATTTCCGAAGACGTGGTGGTAGGAGTAACAGTTGAGTTAGAAGTACTCATTATTAAAAGCACTGCATTAACGCTCTTCTTTTAAGGTTTCTACTCTATCAAGCCGTAACTTACTTATTTATTACCATTCATTGTTTAAATAGAACAATAATAGAAAGAGAGATTCTATTTATTTTAATTTTTAGGTACTACCGGTTAAGTACTTCGAAGCCCTCTTAATGGCTCTAATTATGTTGACATAACCAGTACAACGGCAGATATTCTTTATGCTTAGTTTCATAACATCCTCATCAGCCGCCGGATCAATGTTTGTGAGGTAGTCATGAGTAACCATCATGAAACCATGAGTACAATAACCACACTGCATGGCGTACTCCTCAAGGAACGCCCTCTGTATTGGGTGTAGTTCCATACCCTTACTCAAGCCCCTTATTGTGGTTACTGAATGCCCCGAAACCCTGACCACTGGTACCATGCATGACTTGACAGCCCTACCATCAACAAGCACAGTACATGCACCGCACTTACCCTCATCACAACCCCTCCTAACCTCCTTAAAACCATGTCTTCTCAGGAAGTCGAGAAGCAGTAGCCTCGGCTCTACCAGGTCCTCGATCCACTGCCCATTAACATTAACCCTAACCTTAACGAGTTCACCGACGTACTCAACACCATCCCTAAACTCCCACCTAATAAAGTCCTCCCTAGTGGGTGTCTTTAGGTATTGCATTGAACCATTAGCTATACTCATCAATGCCTTGGTCAATAGGTTCCTGGCAACCCTAACCTTGTAATCACTAGGTGCGTGGGTGTCCTCAAGGGGCTTAGCATCTATTGATGAGAATATTGAATTAACAATATCACTTACCCTAGCCCCAACCTCCTTAATCCCAAGGCCATTTAGGTGACCACTCACCAAAACAGGCTCTGGGTAAACCGCGCCTATTGCTATCCTGGAGTCCGTAATGATGCCATCCCTCTCCTGATAAGTAACTGTAACTATCACGCTTGGGAATGAGGCGCCACCCCTCCTAAAGAATTCATAAACACCCCTCAAGCCACTCAATGGTATCTTGACCTCGGTAATTACCTCATTCTGCTTCAAATCAGTTATATAAGGCCCCTTATACAGGTCTGAAACCTTAATCGTCCTCTCCGTACCAACACCCCTTATCACCACCTCGGCATCCAGGGCAATCAGGGCTGGGTAGTAATTAGCCGCTGGATCAGCATGGGCTATGCTACCACCTATTGTGCCCAGATTCCTAACTTGGATATCCGCTATGTGCCAGGCCGATTCACTAAGTATCTTCGCATACTCATTCACTAGTTTATTCATTGCAATGTCACCATGCGTCGTCAAAGCACCAATCCTTAGGTGATTACCATCAACTCTAACGTACCTAAGTTCATTAATACCAAGTATATCAACTAGGTACTTAACCTCAGTCATCCTGAGCTTGAGCATTGGCATAAGACTCATACCACCAGCAAGCACCTTGGCATCACCACCATACTCATTAAGTAGCTTCAACGCCTCATCAATTGTTGAAGCCCTAACGTACTTAAATCCCCTGGGAAAACCGAGTGAGTAGGCCATACCCATCACCCTTCAATAGCCCTCATAATCTTATACGGCCTCAATGGCAGGTCAGTCACTGCCTTACCAATTATTGATGCTAGGGCATTGACAATTGCCGCTGGTACACCCATCATTACGCCCTCACCAACACCATGAGCACCAGAAACAAGGTGCTTGGTCGGTGTTTCAAAGTGTATGAATTCCATGTCAATACCCACGGCTTCAGCGAGCGTTGGTGATTCATAAATATCAAGGCTAGTTGTTACTGGATTACCCTGATCATCATACATCAACTCCTCATACAACGTGAGGGCAAGCCCATGCATTAAACCACCCATTAACTGCCCATCAACGAATTCCCTCTTCAATACCCTACCTGCATCGTGGGCTATAACGTACTTCCTAACCTTAATGTCATACGTAGCTGGGTCAAGCTCTATAACCGCTAATTGCGCCTGTATTGCATACGTTGCTGAGGAGTTTATCCTATCACCCTCGGCAGCCTTAACGGTTGGTGGTTGATAAAACACTGTGGCGCTTAACGATGCATCTAGACCCTCAGGTAGCGAGCCTGGGTCCCAATTAATTGATGATGCCATCCTCCTAATATCAATCCTCCTACTTGGGTTGTTTATGTCGTAGAATTGACCATTCTCATAACCAACCTTATCCGTGCCAAGTATTACCATGGCAAGCCTAGTTAATTTATCCTTCAACTGCCTAGCGGCAAGTATCGCGGCACTAACCACTATTGGTGCGAACCTGGATGAGTAGGAACCATCGGATAATGCCCACGTCCTCGTGGTATCAACCCTATTCTCAACAAAGACAATTGACGGATCAACACCAAACTCTGAAGCAATGACCTCAGCGAGTGTTGTCTCATGACCAAGCCCCTCATTCGTACCATTAACGAAGACCCTAATGTAACCACTCATGTCAATACTTACAGATACGTACGAACCAGAACCGGAGTGCGGATACTTACGCTTACTGGGCTCAATCGCAAGGTCTGTATAGCCTAGATTCGTGCCTGCGGGTTCAACGAGGATAGCAATACCAACACCAATGTTTGGGTTTTTCCTCCTCTCCTCAAGCCAACGCCTATATTCAAGCTCTATGGCCCTGACTACCCTCTCGTAGTCCTGCCTTGGGTATAAGCCGCCAGTGACGGTCTCGTAGAAGTACTCATCACCAATCTTCTTCGGAAACTCCCTAATGAGATTCTTAATTCTAAGTTCAAGTGGGTCTATGCCCAATTCACGGGCAACCTCATTAACGGCAACCTCAAGCATGTAGTAAAATGGTGGTCCGCCATAAGCCCTGTTCAAACCTGAGGGTAACTTATTAGTGACTACTACGTGGTCCTCAACCTCAATGGCCCTAACGTCATATGCACCATTCATGTTTCCATGAACCCTAAACAAAACACCGGGATCGGGAGGCCTTGGGTATGCACCAACATCCTCATAAAACCTAAACCTAAAACCCTGTATTAAGCCATCCCTAGTGGCCGCGACCTCCACAACGCCCTTCCTAGCACCACCCGAGCTACTACTGACGAAATGCTCCGTCCTACTCTCAACCCACTTAACAGGCTTACCGCTTAGTATTGATGCGGCTGCGACTAGGGCTATATATGGATATAGCATATACTTGGAGCCAAAACTGCCGCCAATGTCCCTAGGGCCAAATAACCTAAGGCTACCTGTTGGTAGTCCCAGCGCCCTCGTTATGAAGTACGATATTAACATTGGTCCCTGAACATTAGCCCAAACATTTAACTCACCACCAACGTAGTGGGCAAGAACCCCATAAGTCTCTAAGGGCATTGCATTATACTTCTGGTAATAAAACTCGCGCTTTACAATCACGGGAGCCTCAGAGAACACCTTATCCACAGACCCAAACTTCATGTGCCTATACATGGCTATGTTTGACTTTAACTCCTCATGAACAAGAACATCACCCTTCAATGCATCATCAAGCGTAAGAACAGGTTTTAATGGTTCGAAATCCACCTGGACATAATCAAGAAGATCCACAGCCCTGTATGGGTCGTCAGTTAGTACGATGGCTATCGGCTCACCGACGAAACGAGCCTTACCCTGAGCGAATGGGTAATACTTAATCGGTACATCTACGGCGAGTGGGAATGGGTTTGGTATTACCTTAGCCAAGTCAACAGGACCGTAGGCAATACCCCCATGCTCAAAGACACCGCTTAAATCAACCTTTAGTATTCGTGCATGGGCATAGGGGCTTCTGTAAATTGCCATATAAAGCGTGCCTGGTGGTGTGGGTGTATCATCAATGTACTCAGTAGAACCAGTCACTGCACGTAGACCCTCTCGATAGTGAGGCAATTTACTCATTAATCATTAGTGTTGGGGATTGGTTATTAAAGTATTAAGTTAGTGATCCTATAGAGACTCAGTGACGCTGAGGGTATTCATATATAGAGTACCTCAGGATGACCCAAGAAAGAATACAGCCATTAAACTGGCTAGGTTTGGATTCGCACAGTTAGTCAGTAGTGCCAGGTATTTACCTAGGGGCTCAGTACTTCTTGACCCAACGGCTAAGTCACCATTAACACCGAGTGATAGGGATACTGCCGTGCATAGGGGTTTATCATTAATAGACTGTTCCTGGAAGAGGGTCACTGAGACGCATAATAGATTTGCTAGGGATTATTTCATTAGAAGGCGATTACCACTACTCATAGCGGTTAATCCAACGCATTATGGTAAGCCATACATACTGAGCACTATTGAGGCCGTGGCTGCTGCACTATACATAATGGGCTTCAGGAATGAAGCAATTGAAGCTTTAAGGCTGTATAAGTGGGGTCTCAACTTCATTAATGTTAATTTGAATTACCTGGAGAGGTATGCCATTGGTGATTTATCGCCGGAGAGGGAGTTGTTGGGTATTGATGATGTGGATTATGGATTGTCCCAGCTAATGAGGGCGTTGACTGGTAATGAGTAGGGGCTATCTCCTGCCCCTGGCGTATAGGCATACATCCCTCAGTGGGCATTTATTGCATAATGGATCAGTTGGTAGGCAGTATTTCTTGCCTATCGTGATTATGGACGCGTGGATTAACTTATATGTATATAGGTCCCTGGGCAGTAGGCCCTCAAGGAATTCCTTCCACATGTCATAATTATCACCAAGTTTAAGGCCCAACAACCTACTGAATACGCGCTTTGTGTATTGTGATATGGGCATTGTTGGTATATTAAGTGCAAAGAGCATTATTGAGTCCGCGGTCTCCCTACCAACGCCCTCCTGGTTAAGCAGGAAATTCCTAACATCACCCCTAAGTCTTAACTTCCCTAAGCCACCTATCATGGTTACGTTCTTCGCAAACTTAACAAGTCTCTGGGCCTTGGTGAACCTGTAATTAACGCCCTTAATAACCTCGGCAAGGTAATTAGGATCAGTATTAGCAATAACCTCAAGCTTATTAAGACTAAGCCTCCTAAGTCTGTTGAGTACTTCGTGAACCACGTCCCAACGCGTCTGCTGCACAAGCATTGCCGTGATGACAACCTCATCAGGCGTCTCAGCACCGCCCCACCACCTGGTTGACTCAGCATCCACTGGGTACCAACCAACACTCTCCAATTCATCCTTCATTTTCCTAAAAATTTCAATTAACCTATTCACAGTCTCGTTCATGACTAGGCATAATACCTAAGAATAAGTTTATTAATAAAGTAAACCCGCGCAACGTGTAATGAGCTCCAGAGGTAGGAGACCAGTAAGGCGTAGTCCACTGCCTGGTTATAAGGCTTGTAGGAATTGTAAGGCCATAGTACCTGAGGATGTTGATAAGTGCCCAGTGTGTGGTGGCACTGACTTCACTAAGGATTGGATGGGCCTAATAATAATACTGAAGCCTGAGGAGTCCTGTATTGCCAAGAGGCTTGGTATTACGAAGGCAGGAATGTACGCCATTGAGGTCCTATAAGTAATTACCTAAGGATTTAATACTTATTAAGGGGTTTCTCACGCCATCATTGGATGTCAATACCAACACCGCAATTACCAGAGGGCGTTGAGGCAGGAAAGCTTGTGCTTAAGTTACTTAATATTAGGGAGAATAAGGTGTTTGGTCGTAAGGAGGTGAGTGCCGAGGCGTGGCACGTGGGCCTACCAACACCGAGTAGGCTTCAGTTACGTGAGGAGATAGCGAAGGCTATGGGTGTTGATGTTAATCAGGTTTATGTTGTGAGGGTAATTACTGAGTACGGCAGGCACAGGAGCACCATAGAGGCTCATGTATATGACGACCTAAGTACTGGCGAGAAGATCGAACCGCTCTACGTAAAGCTTAGGAACATACCCAAGGAGGAAGCCAAGAAGATACGTGAGGAAATGAAAAAGAAGAAGACAGAAAAGAAGAAGGCCGCCGCCAAGAAGTGATGAGGGATTCATTAAGGTAAATTTATACCTATAGTCAATAGTTTTTTAAGTAAATCACGGGGTGAGTAAGTGGTATCTTTATGGATTTTAGGGAAGTGCCGATTAATGAATGCCCAATTAAGTACCTGGACACACTGCACCTATTACTATTCATACTTTATAGGAGAACTGAATTCTGCAAAAACCTAGGCCTTAATTGCATGGATTTACCAGTACTTGCCACAACGCCATTGGTGGCTAGGAATTGCGATAGGAATGATGTTCATAAGTTCTTTAGGCGTATGAGGAGGATTGTGGAGAGGCTTGGTAATGAAATAGAGATATTTAGGCTGGGTAGGTTAAGTGCCTCATTGTCAATAGAGTTTGGTACGGGTAGTATTAGGGTTTATGATGCTTACATCGTCGATGATAATGATTGTGATAAGGTGCAGTGCATCACTGTGAATAACGTAACCACGCTATACATGAGATTAGTCATTAAGTTAAGCGACAAAAACCTGGTGGTACTGAATGTGCCTGACATGATTGTTTGGCTTGCCAAGGTGTATGGCATGGATACCGTGTACAGTGCATTAAACATGATACATAATTATGTCGAGAATGGAATCTTTACTGATGACCTTGATAAGGTATTAGAGATAGTGAGCAAGTGGGGTGTGAGTATTAGTAAGGATTCCTTCATTAACGCCACACTACCAGGTAGAAGAAACCTAGTGATTTTGAAGGAAATACTTAGCGCGAGTGCTTAGTTACTCACTACGTCCAAGCAGTCTCTCGGTGAACCACGGCACCAATGAATTCTTAATGGCCGTTAATACTGTCCCCAACCTACCATGTATTAACTCATGGATTAAAAAGCCAAGCCTGCTGTAGTACTTCACGTATGCCCACTGAAGCATTTTTTGCGCTTGTTCCTTTGTGAATCTGTAACCCTTCATGACTGCTCTCAAGGTCGTCCAGTGCTCCCAGTTCCAATCCTCAATTAAGTTATCATTAAGTGCTTGTTGGTAGAGTGGCGTTCCTGGGTATGGTGTAGCCACTGTGAATTGGGCATAGGTTGGGTTTAACTTCATGGCGAATTTAATGGTGTTCTTCATATCATTAATTGATTCCCATGGGAATCCTATTACGAAGGAGCCCACGTGATCAATACCTATTTCCTTAGCCCATTGAAATACCTTAACCGCTTGCTCAAGGGTTATCCTCTTACCAATTTTATTAATTGTTTCCTGACTTCCGGACTCAACGCCGAAGTACAATGCAGTGCATCCATGGCTCTTGAGTGCAGTCATCATCTCCTTATCTATCGTATCAACCCTAGAACCACAGGAGAAGTTTATGTCGAGTTTCCTCTCCCTAAGCTCCTTGAGGAAGTCATAAACGAACCTCTTACCCAGGGTGAACTCATCATCCGTGAACACGATTATGTTGGTCTTATATGTATTCATGGCGTCCTCAATCTCATCAGCCACGGCCTTAGCGGACCTATACCTAACCATCCTACCCCAGAAGTATGATGTTGAGCAGAAGGAACAACCATATGGGCATCCCCTACTAGCCATCACATGTACTATCCTAATTGGTTTACCGAATATGGTGTACTTATCCATTGGTAGTAAATGACGGGCTGGTGGTGGTAATTCATCAAGGTTCCTAACTGGCGGCCTATCCGGTGTCCTTATGACCTGATCACCATCTTTAAACGCCAACCCCCTTATTGCCCTTAAATGCATTGGATCTAGGCCATGCCCCTCAATTGCATTTACAAGTTCAAGCGTTGTGTACTCACCCTCACCCCTAACAACAACATCAACACCATTATTCAGCGCCTCCTCATACATAAACGTTACATGCGGACCACCCATCATTATGGGTATGTCACTATCATACTCCCTAATTGCCTTGACTGCGTCATACGCCTTATAAACGGTTGGTGTTATTGCCGTTAAACCAACAATGTCCGGTTGCCAGGACTTAACCTCATTAATGAATGTCTTCAAGTCAATGCCCTCAGTTGGTGAGTCAATAATCCTAACCTTATGACCAGCCCTCTCAAGTACGGCAGCGATCCAGGCAAGACCGAGTGGCGGAGCCTTTAGTCCAAGCACCTTATACAGCTCCAGTTTATCAATGCCCGGTGGAACCGCAAGCAGAACCTTCACACTCATCACCTCACTTAAAGACCAGTGGTGACACCTTCACCTTAATCCTCAGCATATCCTCCTGCAACTTCTTCCACTCAGCCGAATTGTATATGCATCCTGGGTCTGGCGCGAGGACATCACCGAAGTAATTATACGCCCTGGCCCTACAACCACCACAGATCAACTTATACGGGCACTTACCACAGAATCCCTCAAGCCTATCCCTATCCCTGAAGTTCTCCATGAATGGGTCCATCCAAATATTCCAGAAGGACTTGGTCCTAAGGTTACCCACTGGGTATGGCAGGAAGACACAGGGTGTTAATGTACCCTCAGGCTCAATAGCTGCGTAAACACGACCAGCGCCACAGCCACCGATAAACTCTGTTAACTCCCTGGTTACCGGGTCATTGGCAACCACGAAGTGTGTTGGTGAAACGTCCTCACCATTACTTAATTGATTAACAACCCTACCGTACTGGGGCGCTGTGCTTATGATCTCCATCTTCCTCCTCTTCATCTCCTTATAAATATGCCTAAGGAACTCCTCCCTCTCCTCAGGCGATAAGTCAATCTCCAAGTTCTCACGACCTCTACCAACAGGCACAAAGTTGAAGAACACAACCCTCTTGACACCGATTTCCTGGGCTAGATCGAGTATCTTATCAACCTCATTAATATTGTACTTAGTCACAGTGAATGCCAAGGCCGCACTAAAGCCGAGTTTAACAGCATTCTCAAGACCCCTCACGGCCTTAGCCCATGCACCTGGTACGCCCCTGAACTTATCATGAACGCCGGGATCAGCGGCATCAATACTTATCTCAACGTACCTAAGCCCAAGCTTCTTAGCCCTCTCAGCAAATTCTAGGTTTGCGAATGTCGTTCCATTAGTCGCGATGGCTGGGTAGAAACCCCTCCTACCTATCTCGGCAAGCACGGGCCAGAAGTCCCTGTGAACCGTTGGCTCGCCGCCTGACAACGCAATTGCCGGCACACCGGCCTCATCAAGCTCCTTAACAACCCTAAGCTTCTCATCAAGTGTTAACTCATTGGGTAATGGCCTACCTGCATTCTGATAACAATGAATACACCTTAGGTTGCAGGCGTTTGTGAAGTTCCAGACTATGAAGAATGGGGCAGGGAGCTTCTGCGGCGTTGTGACACCGAATAGGGCTATGCCCCTTAACGTAGTCACAATGCCCCTCCTAATCGCTGGATCACTCAGTAACTCCTTAATTGGTTCCTCATCTGCGTGTAGCCAGGCCGTGGCCAGTTTAATGCCCATTTCGAAGAATGGAGCTACGAAGTGAGCCACCGTTGGGCATTGGGACTCACCAGCGTACTTAGCCAATACCCACTCCATTAATGGTTTCTTCTCACCATTGAACTCAACCTCCTTTGTTAACGCCCTCAATGCCCACCTAACAATACCCCTATTCAATAACCTAATTGCGGCTATTAATGCACCAGTACCATTTCCTGAATTCTCCATCTTTCTCTCAATGGCCTTATCAATATTTTCACCTAGTGATGACATACGGTAATATCTTTTTAGATATCAAGTTAAGTCTGTTTATTCGAAATGCGTCGTAAACCCTTCATGTGGTTTTTCGAAAGAGCAATCTCTTTTCATTATTATCAGTCAGGATAGAGCGTCATCATTCAATTCATTTGGATTCATCCTCATCACCACCAAAAAGAGGCTGTAATTAGTTTAATATTTAATCAATGACTAATAAGTCTATGTAGCGTTAATACTTAATAAGGCATATGTCTAAGCTTTGACCCCGTGGGAATCAAGTTCGATGTAGTAATTGTTGGAGGCGGACCAGCAGGACTTACCGCAGCCCAGCAATTAGCCAGTAGGGGGTTTAAGGTGCTGGTTATTGAGAGAGGTAAGAAGCCAGGTAGTAAGAATGTCTATGGTGGCAGGATTTACGCCCACGTCCTAGATAGACTATACCCAGAGTACATTAAGGAGGCCCCTGTGGAGCGCTGGGTTAGAAGGGAGAGAATAACAATGATGACCGAGGACTCCTGGACAACGATAGACTTCGAGACAACTAAGGTTGAGCATAAGTCCTTCACCGCATACCTAACAAACTTCGTTGAGTGGCTCGATAAGAAGGCAGAGTCTGCCGGTGCCGTTGTTGTTTCCGAGGTCCCAGTTGACTCATTAATAATTAAGGATGGGAGGGTTGTCGGTGTTAGGGCTGGTAATGATGAGGTTTATGGTGACGTAACGATAATTGCCGAGGGAATAAACAGGCTCGTCCTAGAGAGGAGTGGTTTAGCCCCTAAGCTAAACCCTGAGTTGGTGGCTCTCGGTGCTAAGGAGGTCATTAAGTTGAGTAGGGAGGAGATTAATGAGAGGTTTAACCTGGATGAGGATGAGGGATTGGCGTGGGTCGCGGCTGGATTCCCAACGCGCTACCTACCTGGTGGTGCATTTATATATACCAATAAGGAGGCAATTACCCTGGGAATAGTCCTTTACCTAAGTTATGGTTATCAACTGGACATGCCTGTCCATGACCTGGTCGAGGAGTTTAGGCTACACCCAATGATAAAGAGGTTGCTTAAGGGTGGTCAACTCCTTGAGTATTCGGCACATCTAACGCCTGTCGCCGGTATTAATGCAGCACCGCCTAAGTTATACGGTAATGGCTACCTAATAGTTGGGGATGCGGCAGGCTTCCTACTGCACCTGGGCATAATAATTAGGGGTGTTGATTTCGCCATGGAGAGTGGTAGGTTGGCTGCGGAGGCCATTACAAAGGCTCATGAATTGGGTAAGTATGATGAGGATGCCTTGTCTGTTTATGGTAAGTTACTTGAGGAATCCTTCGTACTTAAGGAGCTTAAGACCTTTAGGAATGCACACAAGGTTTTAATAGAGCCAAGTCTGTATAATGACTACGTGAAGATGCTAAACAACATATTAAGGAGGTACTTCGAGGTTGATGGAACACCAAAGAGACTAGGCGCAACGTTCCTTGAAGGCAAGGGTAAATTAACACTCATTGATTTAGCAAAGGATGCTGTTAAGTTGGTGATGAACCTATGAGCCTCGATAGGAAAATAACAATTGAGGAAAGGTTAAACACCAATGCCTGGGATGTCGACCAGAGACCTCACATTAGGATAATAGACCCTGATCAATGCAGGAAGTGCGATAAGAAGCCCTGCCTATACCTATGCCCAGCAAGGTGCTACACGCCAGGCCCAGACGGTACTGTGATGTTCTCACACGAGGGCTGCCTAGAATGCGGTACATGCCGCATAGTCTGTCCAGAGAACAATATTGAGTGGAATTACCCCAAGAGCGGCTTCGGTGTTCAGTATAGGTTTGGTTAAGTTTAGGGCTTGGGTAAAAATAATGCAATAAACCAAGTCTTTATTATTTATTGTTAATACCCATGCCGTAGTGATCCCACTTGAATCGTTGATGAGGTACTATATATGCTTGAATAAAACTATATATGTCAAAGGCTAGAAATGCATATTAAGTCAAATGATTAACTCAATACGATGGGTGGATTAACGATAATAGTTCCTGTGAAGGCAGCTGTACCTAACGTAACAGCTGTTAGGCTTGACCCAGTGACCCATAATCTCGTGCGTGAGGGAGTACCACTAATGCTTAATCCGTATGATAGGAATGCCCTTGAATTCGCCCTTAGACTTAAGGATAAGTATGGCGGTAAGGTAATAACACTATCAATGGCTCCACCAAGTGGTAAGGACTTCCTCGAGTCAACAATAGGCATGGGAGCAGATGAAGCATACCTAGTCACAGACAGAGCATTTGCCGGGGCTGATACATTGGCAACCTCATACACCGTAGCAAGGGGCATACAGAGGTTATTCCCTAACTTCGACTTAATAATATTTGGTGAGGAGACCACGGACTCATCAACAGCTCACATGCCCGCCCAAGTAGCCTCCTGGCTCAGTCTACCTTATGTTTATTACGCAGTTGATGCTGAGGTTAAGCTTGAGGATAGGTTAATCATTGTTAATAGGTATCTTGAGGATGAGGGCGTTTATGAGACTTACGAGTACAGAATGCCAATAATAATTAGTGTTTATAGGAATAGTAATCCACCGAGGGACATAAGCCTTGTTAGGAAAGTTGAGGCTAAGCTAAATGGCTTAGTAAAGAGTGTTGATAATAACACATTAAAGCTCGAGAGAGAGTGCGTGGGCCTTAGGGGTTCACCAACAATAGTATCTAAGATTGAGGATGCGAAACCAGTCGAGAGGAAGAAGCAGATATTCAAGGGTGATCCAAGGGAGGCAGCCAAGTGGTTACTGGATAACCTAACTAAGGAGGGGGTGATCAAGCCATGAGCACTGCACAAGCCCAACAAAAGATTTGTAGTGAGTGGAATCCAGTAAATAAGAACGAGTATAGGGGTATTTGGGTCTATATTGAGTATGTAAACGGCACTATTAAGGATGGCAGCCTGCAATTAATTGGTAAGGCCAGGGAGTTGGCCAGTAAGATTAACACGGATGTAACGGCTGTAATGCTCGGTAGTGGCCTCGGTGATTCTGTTAAGGAACCCATTTACTACGGTGCAGATAGGGTAATCTATATTGACCACCCGGCTCTGGTTAAGTACGTACCACATATTTACGCTAACGTAATTGTTCAATTAGCAAATAAGTATAAACCCGAGATAATACTATTCGCAGCTACAAAGAGGGGCAGGGAATTGGCACCCTACGTTGCCAATTCACTAAGAGCTGGCATCACGGCAGACTGCACAGAGCTTGATGTTGACCCCAAGACCAGGGATTTAGATCAGGTAAGGCCTACATACGGTGGCAACATACTCGCGCACATAAGGACACCAACAAGGAGACCACAACTCGCCAGTGTTAGACCCAACGTATTCCCAACACCACCTAGGGACACGAGTAGAAAGGGTGAGGTGATTGAGGAGACTGTAGAGTCATTACCCAGCATTAATGGGCAGGGTTTGATTGAGGTAAGGCCTGTGGTTAAGGGTGAGGAATTACCACCGGTTGAGAAGGCCGACACGGTGGTTATTGCTGGGCGCGGTGTTGGTAGTGCTGATGGTGTTAAGTTACTCACAGAACTCGCTAAACTGATTGGCGGTACGATTGGCGGTACTAAGAAGGCTGTGGATGCTGGTTGGTTACCCGCCGATAGGCAGGTTGGGCAGACCGGCAAGACAATAAGGCCAACACTATACATTGGTGTTGGTGTTAGTGGCGCTATTCAACATGTATTTGGTATGAAGGAGTCCAAGGTAATAGTGGCAATAAACAGTGACCCCAACGCACCAATATTCCAGTACGTGGATTATGGAATAGTTGGTGATTATAGGGATGTCGTAAGAGAATTAATTGAGTTGTTAAGAAGCGCTAAAAAGTAGGATTAAGTTAGGTCATTTATTTCTAATAATTGATAAATACATTCCTAGAACCTCCCTAGCTAACTCACGCTTATGCACTGGACCAATCCTCCTAATTACACCATTCCTACCAATTACTATTACTTCATCCTTCTCCGTACCAAAACCCCTATCCTTACCCACCAAGTGAGCCAGTGCCAGGTCCCAATCACCCTCACTAGCCCTCTTCATTGTCTTTGCAATCAACTCCTCCTCTGTGATCCCGACCTCGGCCTTGTAGGCTATTAGGAATGTACCTGACGAGAATTTCTTTAGATCCCTAGCTATCTTAGGCGCTTGAATAAGCTCAATAACCACCTTATCCAGGTCACTACTTAATTTACCGCTTACCCTATCCTTAACATAGAAGTCAAGTGGTGCTGCCGTGAGTATTGCCAAGTCATAATGCCGCTTACTAACCAGCTTAATTGCCGTTTCATACATCTCAAGGACGCTCTCGACTTTATAAACCTCAATGCCAGGTGGATCATTAATACTCACGGGGCCTTCAATTAACGTGACCCTGGCACCCCTAGCCATCGCTTCCCTGGCGAAGTGGTAGCCCGTTAAGCCACTGCTTGGTGTGGTTATGTATTTAGTGGCATCAATGTACTCATGGGTTGGTCCTGATGTAATGAGCACGGATAAGCCATTCATGTCCCTCGGTGATAATAGGTCAATTACCGAGTCAACAATCTCCTGATTAGGCGCCAACTTAGCCTTACCCTCCTCAATCACAGGCTCTACAAGGCGTATACCCATACTCCTTAACTTCTCGATGTTGGCCTTGACGATTGCATTCCTCCACATGGACTCATTCATTGCGGGAACAAGCAATAGTGGTACTCCCGAGCCTAATGCTGTCATTGCACATAGGGTTACTGAAGTATCACTAATCCCATTAGCCACCTTACCAATGGTATTCGCAGTAGCTGGTAGCAAAACCACGGCATTGACTGTTGTGCATATGTTAACATGCTCCGCATAACCACTCAATTCCACATAGACGGGATTACCCGTTGCCCACTCCATAACCCTAGGGCCAAGTAGCTTACTCGCTTCCCTGCTCATGAATGTCATCACGTCAGCGCCATGCCTAATTAATTCCCTGGCAATGTCCGGGACTCTATAAATTGAGATGCCACCGGTTAAGGCCAGGACAATCCTCTTACCACGCAGTAAGTTGCTCCTTGAACTCCTGATTAACTCTATGTCTTCCCTAAAGGACACGATTACTGAGTGGCCACTGATTATTAAGTTGTTCAGACCATGCGATTCCAATCACTATTCATGGCCCGACCGCCTCATCATCAGTGAAGCAGTGGGTAAACCCGTATTTAAGTCTATGGTGCATAAAGAAATAGAAAGAATATAAACAACAGCACTTAGACTTTTGATTTAATTTCAATTATTAATTAAGTCTCAACCACAAAACAAATAGGTACTAAGTATTCCGTGAAGTTTCACGTGAGTTTCACAATTCAGTTCCACAAAAGACCTTAAAAATCATTAAGTCATGGTAATGCTGATGACATTCACAGAGGAAATTAGGGTTGGTAGGAGAGGTTTACCAATAAATGAGCTCCCATACATGATGAGGATATACATAAATAATCAAGTATTGATACCGGCAAACCTAGTCAGGTCTCTAGGACTTGATAGGGTTAGGTATGCTGACATAATCATGGAGTATAATGGACAAAAAATAGAGCTAGGCAATGTTAGGTTATTGAAGACTAGGCATACCGACTCAAGGCAATTCACAATACCAAGGGAGGTCAGGGAGAGGTACGGCATTAAACCATTTGATGAGGTAATAATTCACATGATAATACCGAGACAAAAGGCAATGATTAACGCGGCATTAGAGGATTAATTCAAATTAATTAATATACCTTAAATTCAAGCTACGCGAATAAGCAATGTCGTGAGAGTAGTTTCAATAAGCACACCCAAGGTACATTAATACATTGAAATTGGATCCAGAGGTAAACGGTTAAGAGTTTGGGCCTGTTTGGTACCTATCGGATGGTACAGGAGACCACAAATGTCATGGAGGTACGGGATTAGTAGGGATTGATTCGTGAGGTTCATTCTATTATTGCGCCGTATATTGTGTCGATGCCCAGTTGCCTAGCCCTTTCCAGGGCTTCCCTATCGATGTTCACGGCAACCATCAGCGTCTTCTCAGCCCTCTTGTTAAGAATCCTTTCAATAATCCTAGCCTTCTCGAACAACCACTCAACATCCTCGAGATCAGCATGCGACTTAACCTCGATTAGGTACAACTTATCGTTATGGACGTACACGTCAACCTCAAGCTTAGCGCCGGGCCTATAGTACCTGCCATCAACATCGATGTATGCGAACTTCTCAACCTTACCTGGCTCAATACCCCTCTCCTCGAGTGCGTGCCTATAGAGCTCTAAGACCGTCCTCTCCAGGTCACGATCCCACCTCCTGCCCAGAGAACCCATGGCGACCTTAGGCTCACCAACAGAC
>NZ_JBMFVA010000023.1:0-23131 GCF_049966235.1 Vulcanisaeta sp. | reverse complement strand
ACTATACAATACCCACGGGAAATAAGGTGGGTACCCGAGCGTTTTAGGGGTTGGATAATGCTCGATATTAAGAAGTGCATAAGTTGTTTCCAGTGTGCGTGGGCTTGCCCAGTGAACGCAATTCAAATGTACAGGGCTCCTAATGGGAAGTTTTACCCTGGTATTAGGTATACGGAATGCATACTGTGCCACTTCTGTGTTGATGCCTGCCCTGTGGGTGCCCTAATACCAACGCCTATTCACGATATTGCCTATGTTGATTTTGACGAGGTTAAGTTTAAGCCTGAGGATATGTCTAGGCCTCCTGAGTATATTTATGACGAGTCTGAGAGGGTTATTAAGTATGAGATTAAGAATGGCAGGTTATTGAAGATCGCCTTACCTAAGGACGAGATTAAGAGGAGACTTGAGGAGCTTGATAAGGTTATTGAGCAGTCTGGTGGTGCTACCGCTGCGGCTGAGTCTTCATCGGCGTGATTCTGTGGTTTTGGGAGTAATTGGTTAATACTTAGTTTTTGTTTTCTTGTTGATGAGTATTAAGGTTAGAGTTGGTATTAGGGTTCCTAAGTTCCCGAGTGTAATTAGTGGTGGTATTCGTATACTTAGTGAGTATAATTTTGACTTTGGCGTTCAGATCGATAGGGCTAAGCTCCTTAAGCTCATTGCCTTTGGTGTGGCTAGTCCCACGGAGCTTATTAGGAGGTTGAACATGCCCAGGGCCAAGGTCTTTAGGTACTTAAACGCCCTTATTAAGCGTGGTTGGTTGGTTAGGAAGGATGGTGGTTATTACCTAGCAGCCACGATATTCCTTGTTTATAGGGTTAGGGAGTTTGGTGACTATGCTGTTCTTGAGGTTCTTAATGATAAGGGTGCGATTGTTGATCAGAAGGCTGGTCTTGTGATTATTAATGGTAAGGAGTCACCTAAGGCTTGCCCTAGGTGCCCATTGCTTCAGGAGTGTACTAATAACATTAGGAGTATTAGTAAGTCTCTTGGTATTACGATCACGTCCATAACACCTGCCGACGCCTATCTGGAGTTAATTAGTACGATAATTAATGAAGGCTTGGTCAAGATACTACTTAATGACTATATTGATCTGCATGTTAATAATGGTTTATGATTTATGTTTTAACTAGATTGGTGGATTGGTTTTAATGTGCGTATTGCTTTATCAACTTAACTACTTCTGTTGGTGTCCTTGCCACAGGTACGTTAACCTCCTGAAAAGCCTTTACCTTGCTTTCATAGGATCCCATACCCATACTGACGATGGCTCCTGCATGGCCCATCCTCTTGCCTGGTGGTGCTGTTCTACCAGATATGTAGGCTACCACGGGCTTCGTAACCTTCCCAGACCCTATGTATTGAGCAAGCCTTTCCTCCATTGTTCCGCCAATCTCCCCAATAACAACTATGTACTTTGTCTCCGGATCCTCCTCAAACATCTTAACAATCTCGAGCATGTCAGTACCAATTATTGGGTCTCCACCAATGCCGACGACAGTAGATTGACCAATACCCGCTTGGGTTAGGTGGTAGGATATTTCGTAGGTTAGTGTTCCGCTCCTTGATACGATACCGACCGGCCCCGACTTCGTGTATATGTGGTTTGGCAGTATGCCGACCTTGGACTTTAGTGGGCTCACGACTCCTGGACAATTCGGACCTATTATAGTGGTTCCCTTCCTCTTTGAGTAGTTGACGAATCTTAATGCGTCGTGTATTGGTATGTGTTCCGTGATTATCACGACTAGCTTGATGCCAGCATCTATTGCCTCATAGACTGAGTCAGAGGCAAATCGGGCTGGTACGAAGATTATCGACGTGTTTATGTCTGGGAACTTCCTCAGTGCGTCCTCCACGGTGTCGAATACGGGTATTCCCTGTACTGTCTGTCCGCCCTTTCCTGGTGTTACTCCAGCCACTACCTTTGTGCCGTATTGAAGCATGTATTGCGCGTGCCTTGAGCCTTCATTACCCGTTATTCCCTGGACCAGGACTTTGGTATTCTCATTTACGAGTATTGCCATGCCCCATCACCTCACAATTGCCCTTGATAGTGCTTCCATTGCCTCCTCAGCCGTTTCATAGGTTTTAAGCCCTACCTCAGTCAGTATTCTCCTACCCTCCTCCTCATTAGTGCCCTTCAGCCTAATGAATATTGGTTTATTGGTCTTAACCTCATTCAAAGCCTCAACCACACCCCTCGCCACCTCATCACACCTCGTTATTCCCCCAAATATGTTCACTAGGACTGCCTTTATCCTATCATCCGTTAACAGCATCTTTAACCCCTCCCTAACGGAGTCCTTACTGGCTCCACCACCAACATCTAAGAAATCAGCCGGTTCATGACCAAACTCCTTAACTAGGTCCATTGTTGCCATTGTTAGACCGGCGCCGTTGGCCATGATTCCCACGTAACCCGTCAACTCCACGTAGTGAAGCCCGTACCTCCTAGCCTCAAGCTCCTCCATTGTGTAGTCACTATCCTCAACACTAATGTCTGGGTGCCTAAACAATGAGTTGTCGTCAATCATGACCTTAACATCGAGGGCTACTAATTGACCATCAGTTGTTAATGCCAGTGGGTTTATCTCCACAAGCTCTGCATCATATTCCGTGAATACTCTATACATTGCCTTAGCCACAGTTGCAAAGTCCTGAGCCGCGGATCCCTCTAAACCAAGCTTCTGTGCCACACCCCTGATCATGTAGTCCCTAAGTCCCTCATAATCATCAATGTAAAGCCTAATTATCTTCTCAGGACTCTTCTTGGCAACCTCCTCGATGTCAATACCACCCTCTGTGGATGCGAGCATTAGGTAACCCCTGTTCTCCCTATCCAGTGTTATGGATATGTAGAGCTCCTTAGCTACGCTAACACCCTCCTCAAACAAAACCTTCCTAATTGGGTAGTCCTGGATTACCTTGCCCAGGTAATCCCTGGCTGCGTTCTCTGCGTCCTTAATTGTATCGACCCTCCTTACTAGGCCCATCTTAGCTCTACCAGCGAAGGGTACTTGAGACTTTGCGAATAATGGGAATTTCAATGCCTTTAGTACCTGTACGTCATCAAGGCTCTTGACTATGGCGCCCCTGGGTATCTTAACGCCATACTTATTCAGTAATTCCTTACCCTTATACTCGAGGAGTCTCACGTTAAACTGCGCAAATTAGCCTTAATTTAAGCATTTACATTATTTATAGACGCAATTAAGATTCCCTAAGTAGTCTCACAAACCTAATGAATGTCTCATCGGCCTCATCCTTCTTTGGTACGGCAATTATTATTGAAACGCCTGGTAGTGAAAGTGCGGCATTCCTCGCCTCACTTAGGTCCATAAACTCTCTAGTATCATTCCCGTGAATAACGAATACCTTACCACCAAACTTATCGGAGTTCATATACCTAGTAATGTACATCCTAATTCTGCTCTCAAGTTTATCCATAATTAAGTAATGTATCAGGGAACCACTTAATTTTAATTTATCTCCGTAGTAAGGTATGCTTAATGAGTTCAATGAATGATTTAATTAAGGAGTTGAGAGTTAATGAAATAGTTAATGCCTTGATCACGGCATTTAGGACAGGTAATAGGGACTACATATCATCAACTGTGGAATTGCTACATGAGGAGTTCATGTATACGGTCTCTGAGATCGAAACAATGGAACTAACGGGAGAGACTCTAAAAAGGGCGTCTACTCTTTACGCCCTCTATTGCCTAGGCCTTGGTTTGCTTAGGATTGTTAATAATGAATCATTAACAACGGATCATATTGAGTTATTAAGAAATGCGATTAATAATGAAGACCTATCAAGCCTTACCCAGTCACTGATTATGGCATCAGCCCTATTCATAAGGGGTGATAATTCATGGATTGAGAAATTCAATGAATTAGCACAGGGGATAAGTAATGAATTAATTAAGAGTATTATTTATTCATTCCTTGGAATAATAAGGTCAATTAACATCACTTATTCCTAACTAATGTAACCATATTCTTACCCTCAACCTTAGTAATCCTAACAAGGCCGAGATTCTCAAGCCTCCTGACGCTCCTCCATACGGTTGTCCTCGGTATGCCCAGGTCCCTTGAAATATCAATCTCAAATGCAGAGCCTCCCCTGGACCCTAGGTACTTTAATATTGATATTTCATAATCATTAAGATTTAATGCGGTTATAGAAGTAGATGTCTCCTCAGTTCTTCTTCCACGTCTCATTATTAATGCATACGATATAGGCGCAACTATTACGATTATCGCTATAATCATGATTATTGTAAGGAATTCATAATAATGCATATGCGCTGATGCTCTTGACGTAGAGCTTTGAGTCGTTGATATCGGCATTACCGTGTATAGGAACTCACCTGGTCCCTTAGCCATTATTACTAATTCATTATTTATCATCTTCATGCCCATCAATGATAGCGTTATGTTTGCTATAAGTATATTATTTGGTATGATTATTTCCACGGTGGTGTTGCCCACATCCATTCCAATGAAGTTATTCTCTACAAATATCTTGGGTACGTATGTTATGGTCACATTTGCCGTGCCTAAAACGGGTATTACTATTGATGTTCCATTAATCATGTACGCGGTTACAGACCCATTAACTAGAACCATCATGTATGATTGTGGTTGAACAGGAAGTTGAAGCGTTATGAATTCCCCCGTTAATGTGGTGTTGAGATTCACCGTTGATGTACCATTACTATATAGTGTTATTATCCATGTTAGTAGTAATGGTATAATCACCATTGTTAATTAACAGGTTTTAATAATTATCATAAGCTATAAAAGTTTCCCTTAATGCCCATGTTCACGTGCCAAGCCCCCAACTGCTTATGTAGCGCCTTTGTTCCTCTGTTAATTGGTCAATCCTTATGCCCATGGTCTCAAGCTTGAGTCTAGCAACCTCCATATCAAGCTCGTCGGGTAGCTTATGAACACCGAGTTGTAGCTTACCTATATTCTTAACTATGTACTCAACAGCAAGTGCCTGATTGCTGAAGGACATGTCCATTACCTCGCTTGGATGGCCCTCAGCGGCTACCAAGTTAACGAGCCTACCCTCAGCAAGTAGGTAGATATGCTTGCCATTGGGTAGTTGATACTCAACAACATAATCCCTAATCTTCCTCTTCTCGGCAGCCACTCTTTCTAGACCGGTTACATCAATCTCCACATTAAAATGACCTGCATTAGCCAGTACCGCCCCATCCTTCATCTTGAGTATGTGATTCAGGTTTATTGCATTTATATCGCCAGTGGCCGTTATGAATATATCACCAATCTCAGCAGCTTCACTCATAGGCATGGTCTCGAAGCCATCAAAGACAGCCTCAAGGGCTCTCACTGGATTTACTTCAACAACTATTACTCTACGCGCACCGAGTCCCTTAGCCCTCATGGCTATTCCACGACCGACCCAACCATAGCCTGCAACAACGACTACCTTGCCCGCGACTAGTATGTTCGTAGCCCTCAGTATCCCATCCCATGTTGATTGACCGGTCCCATACCTATTATCAAATAGGTACTTGGTGTATGAGTCGTTAACGGCAATTATTGGGTACTTAAGTGTGCCCTCCTTGGCCATTGCTCTCAATCTAATGACGCCAGTAGTCGTTTCCTCAGTACCACCATAAATATTATTTATTAACTTACCAAAGTCCTTATTCCCAGCGGTCTCCACTGCATAGTTAGTTTCATTACTTTTAACGCCAAGTGCCAGTTTATGTAGTGTTACCGTTAAGTCGGCGCCATCATCCATGGTAACCATGGGTTCCTGCGAAACCGCAAAACCAATTGCATTATAATACTCCTTCTCATTCATGCCCTTCCATGCATACACATGCACACCCTCCTCGGCCAATGCAGCGGCAACTTCGTCCTGCGTGGAGAGAGGGTTTGATGGTACTAGTGTAACCGTGGCACCACCAGCAATTAGGGTCCTAACGAGGACTGCTGTCTCCTTAGTAACGTGGAGACTAGCCGATATTTTAATGCCCTCAAGAGGTCTCTCCTTAGTGAATCTCTCCCTAATTTTCATCAGAACTGGCATATGTCTCTCAGCCCACTCAATGAGTAGGCGTCCCTTCTCGGCAAGTGATATGTCCTTTACCTTATATGACATTTAGGTCAATACGATGATTTAACCCTAGGTATTAAAACTTTAACAATTTTTACTATCCATATATTAACTTCTCGGTCTGTTTATCAAATACCTTTATCCTCTGTGCATTAAAGTAAACATGGACCATTTCACCAAGCCCAAAACTAGTTGATGAAACAACCCTTATCTCAGTACTTTGTAGTTTAACCATTACATTAAACTTACCACCTGCGAATTCGGAGATCTCCACAATACCCTTACCGACATATATTAGGTCATTATTGCTAATTATCTCCTTTGATAAAACAATATCCTCAGGCCTTATCCCAAGAATAGCACTCTCATTACTTGGTATGCCTATGTTTGGTGGTAATTGCATTTTTACATCACCGCCATCAAAGTATGTCTCATTACCCTTACCAATTATTGAACCCTCAAACAGATTTATGTCCCCTATGAAGCTTGCAACGAATATGTTGGCTGGCTTATCATAAACCTCACTAGGAAGACCTATCTGTTGAACAACGCCTCTCCTAAGCACTGCAATCCTATCGGCCAATGTTAATGCGTCGGCTGGGTCATGGGTCACGAGTATCGTGGTTATGCCGAGCTTCCTCTGAATGTCCTTCACAAATGCCCTAGCTGTAACTCTAATCCTAGCGTCGAGGTTGCTGAATGGTTCATCCATGAGGAGTACCTGGGGTTCCTTAACCAAGGCTCTCGCAATCGCAACTCTCTGTTGCTGGCCACCCGATAACTGCCTTGGGTACCTATCGAGGGTTTCGGCTATACCGAGGATCTCGGCAATCTCCCTAACCTTCTTCTCAATCTCATTCCTAGGCAATCTCTTTAGCCTAAGTGGGAATGCTATATTATCGAAGACCTTCATGTGCGGATAAAGGGCCCAGTTCTGGAATACCATGCCCACATTCCTGTCCTTTGGTGGTATGAAGATCCCCTTCCCAGGTGATGCTACGAGAATATCACCAATCCAAATCTCACCATCAGTGGGTTCCTCAAGGCCAGCAACGATCCTGAGTAGTGTTGTTTTTCCGTGACCTGATGGCCCCATGACGACCATGAACTCGCCAGACTTAACCTCAAGTTCTACCTTGTCAAGCGCTACTACGCTTTTTCCAAATATCTTGGTAACCTCGTGAAGATAAACCCTCACCATGGTCCTACAACTTACTGATTAATTTAAATGAAAATAAATTTTTCCAATAAGGTTGGGTTTTAACTAATATACCCAATAGTAATGATTATACCTACCTTAACCTTAGGAAAGGGTATTTGGGGGAATCTATTAAAAACGCCTTAATTAATACGTTAATCAATAAATATGTATCGTATTAGTAAAAGGTTCGAGTATGCGGCTAAAATATGGGGTAGAGAGATTGATAAGTTCATTGAATCCGCCATTAATAGTTTTGGCAGTTCAATGTTTATAATGGGTCTTTACTATAAAAGACCTAATTGGGCGTGGCCGAGGTGGTTACGGTCACAATTAGAGCCTGGCAGTAGGGGTTTTGAACCAGCTCAATTAATGCCTTTTAGGAACGTTCACTTTAAGGATTGGGGTATGGTTGGTACGGTACAGGGCACTAATGAGGCCATGATAGACCCAACAATGCTTTTCGTAACCAGGAAAAACGTTGCATTTGAGGTATGGGTTTATGATGGTTCAAGGTTATACATGCCGGGCTTACATGGTTCATTTAAGCAATACCTAGAGAGGCCTGGTTACCCTGTAATAATTAATGAATGGGATTTAGGTGCCCTGAGGGTTATTGCTAGGTCGACCGTTGCCAATAGGTCTGGGATTGATGTATTAATCACTGATGTTAGGTTAATTGGCCTACCTGGTAATTACGTTATTTATCTAGTGACGAGACCCTACAACGTTGATCATATTGTTGAGGTGAAAAGTGCTGGTGTTGAGGGTGATGGATGGTTCATAACGATAGATGGAGAGCTCGTATTAACCACTGACCAAGAACCAGCGCAGTTTGGTTCCTATAATGTGAATAAGGATGCTAGTGAGGATGCGGTCCTCGGTAGGCTTAACAGTGAACTTTATGTTAATGATGACTTGGGATGGGCACATGCGGCACTTGGTTTTAATGCCGTAATTAATACTTATGGTGAGTGGAAATTGAGGGTTAAGGCACCAATAGATTCTCTCAGGAATACTCCACATAATAGGGCCTTGATTAAGGCTGTTGATGATAGTGACGTAAAAGCGGAATTACATAACTGGGACACCATAAATGAAAGAGCTTTCTCAATATCCGTGGGTGATAGTATTATTGGTGATGTTACTCGTCAATCAATAGCAAATCTGGTGATGCTTTGGGATGGTGGCAGGATAACACCTGGTCCATTAATATATCACATCTTTTGGGTTAGAGATGGTTCCTACATGGCTACTGCGCTTACGAAGTCTAATCTAATCGATATGGGTAAGGCGGTTGTTGAGGAATTACTGAGGAGGATCGATCCCAGTGGTTATTTTAAGGCGGTTGATTTTGAATTGAGGGAGTATGATGCAAATGGGCAAGTCCTGTGGGCCGTGAGTAAGTATGTCCAACTTGCAGGGGATTACGAATCATTAAAGAGATGGTATCCAATCATCAGGCGTGGGATTGAGTGGTTGGAGGCAAATAGGGAATTAACTGGTGATGAGTCAATAAGGGGATTGTTACCTCCATCCTGGTCTGCGGAGGATACGGGGCCCATGGATCACCATTATTGGGATGACATGTGGGCCATTGCTGGTTTAAGGGAGTTGGGTAGAGTTATTAGGGGAATTAGTCATGAGGATTATGATTGGATTGAAAGATTACGTAGGGAATTCACAGATGCTTTAATAAACTCTATAAACGTTGTTAGGTCAAGGCTTGGTATTGATTACATGGTACCAGCTCCAGAAAGGGTAGCTGATTCTGCAATGACTAGGGTCATTGCAGTTGTATGGCCAACAATGGCATTACCACTAGATAATCCACTGATTAGGAGAACGCTTGAGATGACTGAGGAGCTTTATGGCATTAATGGCGGTATCGTTAATACTCATCAATGGGGTACCTATGGTAGTTACTTGACAATGAACCTAGCACATTCCTGGGCAATACTCGGCGATAGGGACCGAGTTAGTAGGTACTTAACGTGGATTATTAACCATGTATCACCAACCTACGGCTGGGCTGAGGGAATATCAATAATCACTGAGAGGGGTGGGCAGGGTGATGCACCACATGGTTGGGCCGCGGCGGACTTCATAATGCTCATTAGGGACTTAATAATAAATGATTTATTCGAAACACCAATACTATTCAGGGGCACGCCGGTGGACTTACTGAGGCGTGGGATTACGGCAAGTAATATATTGACGATATACGGCTTAGTAAAGGGCGTAAATGCTTCAATGAAGGGTAAGGAAGTGGCGATTAATTATTATGGTCCAGGTAAACCCATTACTGATGGGCAGTACGAATTATTAATCGATTCACCAATTATTCCCAAGGAGGTTTATTGCGATGGCTGTAAGTATGAGGTGGTATCAAGTAATATTATTAGGGTCATACATAGCGGTAAATTCAACGCCAGAATACTAAGCCCATAAATATCCCTAAAATTCGAAGAAACCTTTATTAAATTAACTATTGACGTTTTGGTGGGTCTCTTGTCCTGGTTTAATCGGGATGTCATAAGCGTGCTGGATTTCGGTAGGGAGGATTTTGAGGTCTTGCTTTCCGAGACTTTGAACATGGAGAAGTATGCTAAGTCAAAACTTGATATTCTTGGTGATAAGGTCCTTGCCCTGGCATTCTTTGAGCCCAGCACTAGGACTAGGCTTAGCTTTGAGACTGCCATGCTCAGGCTTGGTGGTAAGGTGATTGGTTTCAGTGGTACTGAGGCTACATCAATGGTTAAGGGCGAGAACTTAGCTGATACCATTAGGATGCTTGACGCGTATGCCAACGCCATAGTTATTAGGCATAGCCTTGAGGGAACCGCTAAATTCGCAGCTGAGATTGCTGAGTCACCGGTGATTAATGCAGGTGATGGCTCGCAGAATCACCCGACACAGGCAATGCTTGATCTGTACACGATTTGGCGGGAGTTTAAGGTTATTGATGGCCTATCGATCGGCATACTTGGTGACCTTAGGTATGCCAGGGTAGTTAATTCATTAATCCAAGCTCTGTCCTACTACAGGATTAAGCTTCACTTAATATCGCCAGAGCTACTCAAGCCTAGGCAGGAACTCATTGAATTCATGAAATCAAGGGGTATGAAGTATGACTGGACTGATGATCCATACAACGTGATTAATGACTTGGACGTGCTTTATATCGTTAGGATTCAGAGGGAGAGGTTTCCTGATCCAATGGAGTATGAGAGGGTTAAGGGCACGTATAAGGTCACGCCTAAGTTGATTGAGAGGGGTAAGCCAAGCCTAATAATACTTCATCCACTTCCAAGAGTTGATGAGGTCGACTTCACTGTGGATAGCATGCCACAAGCCAAGTACTTTAGGCAGGCTGGTTTAGGTGTGCCGTTGCGCATGGCCTTGCTTAAGTTAGTCCTTGCTGGTGATAAGTCATGAGTAGTAAGAGCGAGTTAATAATTAGTAAGATAAGGAATGGTGTTGTGATTGATCATATACCAGCGGGTAGGGCATTGCTCGTGCTTAGGTTATTGGGTATAAGTGGTCGTGAAGGATTTAGGGTGGCTCTTGTTATGAATGTGGAGAGTAGGAAGTTGGGTACTAAGGATATTGTTAAGATAGAGGATAAGGAATTGACCAAGGATGAACTTAACTTAGTGGCTCTTGTCGCGCCTACGGCTACGGTGAACATAATCAGGGATTACGAGGTTATTAGTAAGTTCAAGGTATCAATACCAGACGTGATAGAGGGATTATTGAAATGCAAGAACCCGAGGTGTATTACTAATCAGCAGAGGGAGCCCGTGAGGAATAGGTTCCGTGTGGTATCCAGGGAACCGCTCAAGTTAGTATGTGAGTACTGCGGGACAATACATGAACTCAGCGATATTGAGAAGTACTTTGGACTTGCGTGATACCATGCATAATGAGGAATTAATAATTGACTTATATAGGGTTGGGGCAATAAAATTTGGGAGGTTTAAATTAACGAGCGGTATTGAGAGCCCATTCTATATTGACCTGAGACTAGTAATAACGTACCCAGGTATTTATAAGCGATTAGTTAAGTTAATGGCTGAATCATTATCCGCGTTTAACATCGATGTTGTAGCGGGCATAGAGACAGCCAGTATTCCGTGGGCATCAATGATAGCATACGAACTAAATAAGGGCATAGTATACGTTAGGAAGGAGGTCAAGGAGCACGGTACAGCTAAACTGATTGAGGGTGATTTAAAAACAGGTATGAGGGTTGCGGTAATCGATGATGTAATAACCACGGGAAACTCAATAATAAGGGCCATTAGGATTGTTGGGGATCATGGTGGTGATGTTGTTGTGGCCGCGGCATTCATTGATAGGGAACAAGGTGGACTTAATGCTATAAGGAGGGAGGGCATTAATGCATTTGCATTATTTAGTGTTATTGATATGATTGATGTACTCGTTAATAATGGATTAGTAAGTAATGAATTACGTAACTCAGTGATCGAGTACTTGGTGAAGAATCGTGTTAGCTCAGGTGCTTAAATTACTTAATTACTTACCTCCTGAGTTTACCTATGAGTCATCTCATGTACTTATTAGAAGTGGTATCATTAATTACCGTGGTTACGGCATTGAAATGCCCGTTGAAATTAGTGATAAATTAGTCAAGAATCCAATAGGGCTTGGTGCAGGTATTGATAAGGATGGGTTCCTAACACCGCGAATTGTACGGACAGGCATTGGGTTCATAACTATCGGTTCAGTAACGCTTAAACCACGTCCTGGTAATCCCAAGCCTCGCATTGTTAAGTATCCTAGTTTGAGGGCCATGGTTAATGCCATGGGTTTATCATCAAGAGGTTTCGCGGATTTCCTGGGCAGGTTACCTAGCATACTTCGTGAGGTGCGTGATTTCAATACTTACGTTATCATTAGCTTAGCGGGCTTCTCAATTAGCGAGTTCATTTATATGCTTAATAGATTGAGGGGTTATGGTGTGGATGCCGTGGAGTTGAATATAAGTAGTCCCACATATCGTGGTTCATGGGTATCAGATAGAGATTACTTAGGTGAACTACTTAGGTATGCTGAGTCCTTTTCAGGGACATTATTCGTTAAGTTACCTCTTGGTGTTGATATTGATTTCTATAGGTGGATAACAAACACTGTCAATAAGCGTGGATTTGGACTAACAATAGCGAATACCCTACCAGTCAAGGAATCCAGGATATCTGTTGGTTATGGTGGGTTAAGTGGATACCCAATATACCCGATCATTAGGTCATTAGTTAGTAAGGTCAGGAAGTGGGGTTTTAGAAACCCAATTATTGGGCTTGGTGGTGTCCTCTATGGTTGGCAGGTAATTGATTTAATAAGGAGTGGTGCGAATTTTGTTGGTGTGGTTACGGCATTCGCCTATGAGGGTCCCTTCGCATTTAATAGGTTGTTTAAAGAGGTATTGATGAAACTGAGTGAAAAGGCTTTAAATAATTATTTAGTCAACACGTGTTGATGAATCTTAATTATTGGGGTAGTGGTGGTTATGGAGTACCGTTTAGGCCCTATAGGCATGAGATTAGGGATATTGTGATTTCCCTCATTGCTATGACCATAGCCTTCGCTCTACTCTTTAATACACTATTAAGCCTGGACGGTTTAATAGCAACATTCATTGCAGTGCTAACTGGTTTCCTTGGTCATGAATTAATGCATAGGGAGGAGGCCAGGAGGTTGGGTTACATAGCCTATTTCAGGGCTTGGTGGATTGGGCTTCTACTTGCATTAGCGACCTCCTTCTTTCACTTCATTATAGCCCTGCCTGGGGCTACAGTCATTGGGCCCAAAGTGTGGGGTTATCCATCACGAAGGGATGAGTTGAAGATAGCCCTTGCTGGTCCAGCAACTAATATGGTGTTTGCCGTGGTGTTCCTGGTTCTTTGGTTGGTGCTGCCGGGTTCATTATCTGCCTATGCATATCTAATTTATGCCACCAATGCGTGGCTTGGTTTCTTTAACTTAATACCACTTGCCTTACCTGGTATGATGCTTGATGGCTTTAGGGTATTCAGGAGAGACATTAGGATATGGGCCCTTGCATTCGTTATATCGATCGCATTGATAGTGCCATACATACTAAGCTTCATTTAATCAATGCGGTTAAGAATTATAACTTAGTTACGCATTTAGTACTGCCGTGAAATTTAATTATGAGGTGATTAATGAGGATTCCAACATAGCCATTGTAACACTATGGAGCAGTATTAACCAGGTTAAGGAATTACTAAGGGATTCAATAAGGTTCGTTAGTATTATTGGCAATTTATATACGCCGGTCGGTATTAACTACATGATAACTACCTTGGCTAGGATTAACTGGATTGATACATTGATAATGTTTGGTCTTGACTATAATGGTGTTGGCGACTTATTAATTCGTTTTTTCAGGGATGGCGCATTGGACGTATTACTTGTAGGTAAAGACGTTGCAGATAGTGTTAGGTCTACAATAAAAGTGATAGACCTTAGGGAGGCATTTAAGGCACGTAATACGGATGCGTTAATAAGGGTCATTCACGAGAATTATAGGCCTGGGCGTAAACCCGTTAGGTCATTAATAAACACAGATATCAATGAGCAAGAGTATGGTAGTGGTTGGGCATTACCATTAGTCGGTGGATTCGTATATGAGAGGGATACCTATAGGTCCTGGGTTAAGCTTGTCGACTTAGTGCTTAATTACGGCTTTGATAAGGGTGATTATAGGGAGTTAATAACGCCATTAGTGGTCATAGACTCAATGGGTAAGCCACACCCATTTAGAAGGCTTAGTGAGGTTGGGCTTAGGGGCTTTGAACCACCTGCTGAGTTGGTTAATACATTGATTAACGAGTTGAGGATTAACCCATACTCAATGGGCGCTGTTTATTACGGCGGTGATTACCTGGTTCAGGGGGTCATAAGTAGTGATTACTATAATCAATTGATTTACCTAAGGAGTGTCGACGTGCTTAATGATTGGTGTAGGCAGTTGTATAGATGGTGGTCGCTGGCGAAGAGGGTTGTTGAAACCCTAAATAGGGAGTTCAATGCATGGTACAGCGTGGGTTCTATGGCGTTAGTTCCATTCTCAGCCAGGATATACGCCAAGGACCTTGACAGGGCTGAGGAGTTCGTGAGGAGGAACTCAAGCGTCTTTAGTGAGTTCGTGGAGGATCCGAGGGGCAATTTCCTAGTGATGAGGGAGGGTGATTCCGTGGTTGTTGAGCATAGGTTACCTATCACAAATGCCCTGCATAGGAGATTTTCATTTCGCTCCCTTGAGGAGGCATACAATGCACTAAAGAATAGTAACCACTTTACAAACTACGCACATGCCATGTACCTCGGTAAGGAATTAGCGAGGGCATTCCTACTTAGGGATTACGAGCAAGATAAATTATGAGCATTCATTAATTTAAGAAAAATAAAAGAGCCAGATTTTAGAATACGCGTTAGATGTGTCACTATGGGCAATGATTCTACTGTGAGTATCGCTAGGCTCAAGACTATGGGTGTGCTATCAGCCCTTATTTTCATCATAGGCGTAATTGATTTTCCAGGGCATGGGGTGTTACAGTTAATTGCGTTACTACTATTGATGATTGCTTATAAGGAGCTGAACCTCAATGGTCATTACCAAGACATAAAGACCGCATTATCATTAATGATCGGCATATTAGTATTTAACTACGTAGTCGCGGGGATAATCTACGCACTATATGGACCATTGAAGGTAACAATAAATTCACTAGGTGTGGTTACTATGTACGTAACGCCTTCAATGCCTATCTGGCTTAGGTATCCATCAAACCAAATAGCTTTCACATACGCCGTATTAGTCGCAACGTGGCCGTTCAAAATACTTATCGCTTATTACATATACCGTTCACTCTCAAACCTGGGTAATAAGGTACTTAGATATGCCGGTTTATTAATGCTGATAGGCGCTGTGCTGTACATAGTTCTGGTTGGGGCCATATTCATGATATTATCCTACGTATTAATGCTCATAGGTTGGTTAACACTTAGGGGAGAGGTTAAGGATTACGTTCATGTCAAGCTTCATGTGACACACATATTACGTTTAATTGCTTGGTCATTAATGATATCACTATTAACATTAGTTACGTTATCATCAATCCTTAACGTTAACCCTCAGTACTATGGCTTAAACATTGCAATGCTCACGCTATTCGCCAGTAAGCACCCCGTGTTTTTTACAACGTCTTTGATGAATCCAAGGTATACCATGATATCGATTGGACTGATTAACTCAAGCAATACGATTACAATACTTGGTTATATAATGGCGGTACCTAAGCCATACTACATTAAGGTTAGTATCAACATGGGGAATTGCTTGGAAATATTGGCAGTAGAGCCAGGAAGTACAAGAAAAATAATGTACACAATACCTGATCTTCCCATGTATTATCAATTAAACCCATTTGCTCAGCAGCAGGAGGCCGCGTTTCAAGGGTCTTCGGTTATGATGTCGATGAAGGGTGATGAGGTATCGTGGATTTATACACCAGCTATGTCTCACAGTAGTAATTATCAAGTATTGAATGGGTTCCTACTTACTTGTTTAGTAAATGGAGCAAACTACGTATTACCAGCAAACATAACAATAATGGCAATATCGAAAATGCACAAGACGTACTTCCTAGAGACCTATACCATGAATTATACCAAGTTGAGGTTTATGATAAATAGTACAGCAATAATCCTAGTCAATAATGTTAATGGATCATTCACAAAATCCACTATTAATTACGTAAATTTACTGTTAACGATTTATTTACCTGTATTTATATGCTACGTAATTTACGACCGTAGGTTCTATGGGGATTTACTGAGACATTTAGCAGATAGAATTAGTAATCGTACAATTTAATGAAGTGAAATAAGTAATTCCGTGATAGCTAAGCAATATAAAGAAAGATAGAGCTACAGCATTTAGTTGAGGTACGATGGTTAGGAAGAAGCCATATCCGCATAACAGCGATATACTTAATGCCATGCTTAAGTTATTCTCTAAGGAACCCTTCATAAGACCCATCGACTTCCCTGACAAGGTTAAGGCTGAGCTCAAGAAGGAGGGGTTTTACGTAGGGTTAGTCAGTACTAAGCGCATTTGGAGGATTTACGAGGAGGCTGTCAAGAGGGGCTTGATCTATGATTACCTGGGTGTCGTTATTGGTTATGGTGGTGAATATTGGGAGGAGTAGGTACTACGGTGAGTTATGTTAATTTTACTCATATGATTAGAAATCTCTAAATGGAAATTGAATAACCCATTGATTCATGAGCATGTCCTAAACATAATCATCCCTATTAACCCTATTCATAGGTATCTCTCCCTTGATGTACCTAATGACATTCTCCACAGCCCTAATCATCGCATACTCGGCTATCTCCATCTGTGCCCCACCTGCTATGTGTGGTGTTCCTAGGAAATTAGGTAATGTGATTAGTGGTGTTCTTGGTGGTATTTCCTCATGGTCATTGTGTACCCACCAGACGTCTGTGCCGAATCTAATGTCCTGCCTCTCCTTAAGAACCTCGTATAGATCTTCCTCCTTAACCACATCACCACGACCAACATTCACCACTATTGCGCCGCGCTTTAATGCCCTAAGTTCCTCCTTACCGATTAGACCTCTGGTATGCTTATTCAGTGGTAATGTTATGGCTACTATATCAGCCCTTGGTAATGCATCAAGTAATTTACTCGTTGGGTAGACCTCATCGAAGTACTCAGCGGACTTACCGCTTCTATTAATACCAATGTTATGGGTTCTAAATCCCTCCTTTCCAATTCTTGCGATCTCTTTACCAATACCACCGGTACCGAGGACGAGTAATATCGATTCAATAATCTTGCGTGGGCTTGTTATTTCGTTGCCCAAGTAATCCTTTGCGTTAAGTACGGGTTTATGTAATCCCTTAGCCAGCGTTAGTATCATTGCCCACGCATGCTCAGCAACAGGCACTGAATATGCACCTGCATTACTATATACCTCAATATTACTTGGTATTACAGAAAATGGTAAGTGATCAACACCTGCAGAGTATGTCTGTATAACCTTTAGTCTTTTCATGGAATTAATGTTATCGGCCAGGTCGAATTCCCTACCGCACCAGCACATTAGTACTTCAGTCCTGGACAGCACGTCTGTCCATTCATCCTTACTCAGTCTCGGTAACTCATAGAGGTCTATATCATAATTACGTAATAGTTCCCTAGCTTTCTCGGGTAATTCTACTGTACTAACTATGGTTGTTGTCATCCTAGTGAGGCAGTACTTACCTGGTTATTTAATGTTTTTAGGAGCAAAATACTTTTTAACTGGGCTTTTCTCGTCTACGTGAATGGCAAAGATAAAGCCACCGAAGGAGCGTAAGTATGGGAGGGCAGTGATTATGTGCCAAAGGTGTGGTACTCATGAGGCAGTCATTAGGAAATATGGGCTTTACCTATGTAGGAGGTGCTTCAGGGAGGTCGCGCCACAGTTGGGATTTAGGAAGTATTACTAGTTTTACTCTTCTCATTAATTACGTAGGGATTATAAGCACCTAGTGTATCAGTTAATTATGGCTAGGATACCAGCAACACTAAACCTGGACAGGATTATTGAGGTAGCCAGGGCCTTAACATCTCTAGATCTACATAGGTCTGATGCCTTTGACCTAAGATTTTACCCGCCGAGGGATGCGGATGTTGAGGCCACGTATAATTACTTCATTGCCATGGTGGCTATAGATCACAGGACAAACATTGGGGATAGGCAATTCACTAGGCGAATTGGTGATGAGATCTTCACAGGCTCTGACCTACTTTGGAGATTGGGTATGGAGATGTTCAATAGAGATAGTTCCTTCTTCAGCCCTGCCAACCTGAGGAGGCTTGATCCTACCGTTGTTAGGGATTGGCTCGTTGGTGATTATGGGCCTGTTTGGGATTATGGGGTTAGGGCTTATCTGCTCAGGGATGTTGGTTCTCACGTATTTAGGAACTACGGCACAACCATTAGGTTGTTCCATGTTTCAAGTATTGAGGAGTTGATTGATAGGTTATCAATGATGGCTGGATATGAGGATCCGGTCAGGAAGAAGGCGTACTTATTAATAAAGTTCCTGGTACTACGTGGCCTACTTAAGATTAAGCCGCAGGAGATGAAGTTGCCGATTGATAATCATCTTACGAGGATCGCCTATAGGCTGGGTATAGTTAGGCTTGAGGATTGGGTGCTCGAATTAATGAGACGTGACATGCACCTCAGTAGGGAGCTTGATATTGAGCTTAGGCTGGCCGTCCGTGATGCTTGGGATGCTGTGATTAGAGTCAGTAAGTTAGATCCAATAGCAATTGATGACTTTTTATGGAGACTTGGCAGAACAATATGCATAAGGGATAAGCCACAGTGTGATAAGTGTCCGTTGAGAGGTTTATGCAGTGCCTATGCTAGGGGTTCATTCATTAATGAGCATAATCATTACCTAACGTATTACTATTGATGACAATGCTTAAATGAAGCATAAACTACTGCTAGGTAATGATTATCCGCGCAGTTACATTGTTTTATCCCGTAGAGGGTAGTAGGATTAATACCGATGAGTTTAGGCAGGAATTGGTTAAGCTACGTAACGTAATAAGCGATATTAGTAGAAGGAGAAGAACTGAAATAAGGACCTGGAGAGTTACACTACCCTTTATAGAGCCGCTTTGGAACTTTGAGGAATTATCAACAACGATAAATAAGGCAAGTGCCGACCTTGGTTATATCCATGCATCGCTCAATATAGCGATGAATACAAAATTCGAGTTAGAGAGGGTGGTTAATGCATTCATTAAGTCAGGGAGTTACTTGAGTATTTGGGTTGGTGATTTTAAGGAGCTTAATGATTACAACACAGAACTTTTCACTAACGTGCTTAGGAGACTCGTGGAGCTTAATCAATGGGTCTTATCCAGGAGAATTGCGGCACTAATTGGTGACGTAATACTCACGCCATACTACCCAGACTCGATAAACCTCAACAATAGCCACGGCATAGCCCTATCAATACTCTACCCAAGCGAGTTAAGTGATGAGCGTAATCTACATAATGACCTTACCGGGGTATTTAAGACTGCTGAGGACATTGGTAGGGAAATTGCAGGTGAATTAGGTGTTGATTACCTGGGCATTGATGCTTCATTATCACCCTGGGGTGAGGAGTCAGTTATTGATGCGGTTGAGAGGATTTACGGAATTAAATTCGGTGGGCCAGGCACGCTGAGCGCCATTTATAAATTGAACAAGGCCATCTGGGAGGTATCCGGTCGATTCAGGGTTACGGGGTTTAACGAGGTAATGCTACCACTTGCTGAGGATGAGCGGCTTAAGGCTAGGGCTAGGGAGGGACTAATCACATTTTCCAAGCTTGTCAAGTACACAATGACCTGTGTCGCGGGTGTTGACATGGTACCAATACCGAGTAATCAGTTACCTCTCATTAAGGGACTAATCAATGATTTACATGCAATAGTCAGTATTAAGCGTAGGTCGATTGGGCTTAGGTTAATACCATACCCAGGCAATGAGGCTGAGGTTGACCTTGGTGACTTCGGTAAGGCGCCAGTACTCGATATGATGAGATGACTCTCATGCCAATACACCTAAGGGTTAATCCCGGGGATATTGCTGAGAGGGTGGTAATAGTCGGTGACCCAGAGAGGGCAAGGCAATTAAGCGAGTTGCTCGTCGGTGCGAAGCTCGTTAATGAGAATAGGGGATTAATAACATACACAGGCAAGTACAATGATACTGACATCACCGTGGCAACCCACGGAATTGGAGCTCCATCCGCTGCCATCGTTATTGAGGAATTAATAAGCATGGGCGCCAGGTTCATTGTTCGCCTTGGAACCACAGGGACGCTTAGGAGGGAGATAGGCATTGGCGATGTTATCGTGCCCACAGGCTCGGCATACAACTACGGAGGAATATACACGCAATACCTGGGCAGTTTCATAGCCTACCCAGCAATACCCAATTACCACCTAATGAGTGAGCTAGTGAGGAGTCTTGAGTCGATGAATATGAAGCCCTGGGTTGGTCCGGTATATAGTAGCGATGCGTTCTATGCGGAGGAGGACCTAGTCAACGTACTTGGTTCGAGGGGCTTCCTGGGCGTTGAAATGGAGACCGCAATACTATTCCTACTGGGCCTTGTAAGGAATTTCAAGGCAGCGGCAGTGCTCATAGTGAGTAATAACCTGACTGAGGATAAGGCGAGCAGGTTCCTAACGGCGAGTGAGTTGAGGGATGTAGTGCTCAGGGTTGGGAGGGCTGTGCTAAACGCGTTAATTATGGTCAAGGATTAAGCACTGCATTGTAGTACTGAGCGAGTCTCGGCTTGAAGTTCAGGAACTCCTTAATAATCCTAGTCTCAAAATCAATCCTCCTATCAGGATCCCTATCTAGGATCAGGACACCCCTGCTCACGACCTCATACGCAAGCGACAGTGATGCCTTATTAAGGTGAATAAGGTCGACCTTAAGCCCAGGTGTGTCCTCTAAAGTAATCATAATGCTCATGAGCTCCTTCCAGTCTAGTTCCCTGCCCGTGAATACGACAATGTCAAGGTCACTCTCTGGACGTGCCCTACCAATCGCCCTCGATCCAAATACATACTCGAACAGCACAAAGTCAAACCCCTCTAATACCTGCCTCGCCTTATTGATTAAACCTGTCAATTCCTCATTACTGGTGGCGAGCTGATTATCCAAGGGATCTATTGACCTATCCCTAATGAAACTACTAATCTCATTAATTACCCTATCTAACTCGTCAATCTCACTTAAAGCCTCAAGTAATCTCTCGGGATCTATCACGGCATAACCGTGGACAAGCACATTCCTAAGGCTAATCCACAACTCGAACAATCTACCAGTTCATTACTAAGGACGTTGGCGTTCGCCAATATTCTCGCAACATCCCTATACCTCTCAGGTTTATTAAGATTAATAATTGAACACAGCCTCATACTGACATTAATGAGGGATTCAACGGCACCCCTAAGCACCAAATCCCTATCCAAATCATCGACAGTCCTCGCTCTATCCCTAATCGACCTTAGAATATTTACATAACTCCTAGCCATCGCCAATTTATCATTAATTATCACGTTACCATACCAAATTATGCGCTCCTTACTTAAGCTAAAAGCCTTGCACATACCAATTGCAGGGGCTTAATGAAGGCATGTCAGCGCGCAGGTCTTGGGTCCTCATCCGTCAGATCCGTCCCCGCTTTACATCACCAATTAAATGAACTACTAACCCATTAATAACCCTTAATACTTAATATCATGAAGTTAAGGTTTAATAGAGATTTCATAATGGTGAATTTAATGCCTTATGGAAGGATACACGTAAAATCATTAATCATAATCGCTATATTATCGATAATTATTAACTCATACATGCTCATTCGCGCTCAATTAGGCATTAATAATGCCGTGGACGCGGCTCCTGGTGAAATAAACATAGGTAATGATGTACTTCATACATATAGGTCTGAGGCCCCCCTTAATGTTACAGTCTATGTTATTGGAGGTAAGGCCTTGTTTCAGGACCTGATTAACGTGGGTTTGAATTCCTCATTAATTAAACCTGTAAGTCTTAATCAGCTATCTGAATTGCCGGATAATAGTGTCGTGGTTATTGATTGGTCTGTGATAAGGAATAGCGTGGTTGCTGGTGATCCGGGTAGTTACGTGGAGTTGAACCTAACGAGTCCTAACCCATGTTCGTTGGTATGTCGAGTTCGGGCGTATTGGCTTATAATGATAGTAATGGTACGTTCTTCTGGGACTCATGCTTAACGGTTAGTGACAGAATTCTTAAGGCATCACCGGTAGGTCCTTGGTACTCAACCGTCAAGGTCTTTAATTATGAGGATTACTTCGAATCATCAACCATGTATAACAATGGTGGTTTTGATGGTTATCAAATCGGTGTAATTGATTACTATTATGGCTATGAAATGTACATGAGGAATACCACCAATGCATTGATAGGTGACATGGGCAGTATTGCACCATCAACCCTGAGCACCAGCGCAACTAGTGTGCATATATCATGGAGTCAATCAGTAAGTATAATGCCTCAGCTTACTATGACTATTAGCAATATTACATGGCTATTCCATGTAGATAGGGCCGGCGATGACATAGCATTTCCAAATTCCTTTGCGGATGAATCGGCAATCATATATTTACCAGATTTTAACGGGTCACGACAGTATTTAACCGAGTTTGCGATTGATTTTGAGAATAACGCCATCACCAAAGACTTACCATGCCTATACGCCGTAACACAGACAGCCTGGGCTAGGATTACCTGGGAGGTCTACATAATACCCAAGTCAAGCGAACTTGCCAATGTCTATGGTAACGTTAGTCTCCTAACGCCGACAACACTGCCTCCCCATTCATACTACGTATCTGGGGTTTCGTCATCAATCGTGCCTGTCTATTGCCCACTATGGTAATCCATGGGACTTAATTTTATATTGACCCTCAAAACTAAGCCGTGAGTGCCATGAGTAATATCGACGTGGTTAACCTGCTGATTGGCGTAAACCCGGTTGAGTTAGAGAAGGATTTCGACTCCAGGGTAGTCACAAGCATCATTAAGCCGCCAATAGTCGTCAGACTAGACGGGACAGGCTTCGGTAAGGCCCTTAAGGACTTTACCTGGCCTAGGGATGAGAGGGTTCATAGGGCATTGATAAAGGCTGCCATG
>NZ_JBMFVA010000022.1:0-23231 GCF_049966235.1 Vulcanisaeta sp. | reverse complement strand
CCGTGGTACGCAATAAGAAATTGAAATATATAACCGCAAGGCTTGAAGGAGGACCAAAACAAGCCGAGAGCGGTTCCCTCGTGCTATTCATTGGCGGCGATGAACAGTTATATAGGCAGAATGAGGAGTTCCTAAGGCAGTTAGGTACGCCAATCTACATAGGCACACATGAACAAGCCACATTACTCAAACTCATCAGTACATCAATAATAATAGCCAACACAATGATACTCGCCGAACTAGCACCATTAATAAAGGACACCGGACTAGACATAAACACCCTAATCAAGGCACTAAGCATGAGCGGGGCAGACTCAGCACAGCTAAGGACTAGACTACCCTGGATACTAAACGGCAACTACCCAGAATCCTTCTCAATAGACCTGGCTAAGTACGTGATTGACGAAACAATAAAATACGCCTCAAATAGAAATGAAACTTTACCAATACTAACAACCATAGATAAGATACTGGGCATAGCCCAGGGAATAGGCTATGGGAAGAAAGACTTCTCAGAAGCAGCACAAATACTTAAATAACACAATAATATTTAAAATAGAAACTCGCAACATTAATTTAACATCAACCTTGACAACTATAAACACCCAAGTAATAATTAGTCTCGTTTATTATAATGCCCATTGGATAAAGTGTCTGCGAACCCTGACCGTTAGAGGCCTGTTGTGTACCTAAGAACGTGACATAGAACGAATTGGTGGGAGAAGCATAATAACTGATAAATACGGTAGCCTGAAGCGCGAATTGATTGTTGTAGAATAGGTTGGTGGGTATGAAAACGCCTAAGATTGTAATTGCTGAATCACCAGTAATTTGCAACCACAGAGGTAGATAAGTGAGGAATATGCCGGCCACTAGGGAGCCGCCTAGATAAGCCCACCCAATGGGGTTAGGCGAGTAAGTATTCGTCACGGCGCTCAGGGTGTAGGATATTTGGTTCGAACCTGTCTGCGTCGCCGGCGGTGCGTTACTGCATTGGTTATTTACTGGGTATGAATAACCGTCTAATAGGTTTATTGGTAATTGACCGAATGTGCCGTAATCATAGAGTATTGCTGCGAACATCCCCGTGATGGGGCCATTACCAGTGTCGAGACCTGGGTATATAAAGAGAACATTACCAGAGATCTCACTTGGTGAGATCGATAGTGGCATTGTGCCGTTAGCCCAGGCGTTTATTGGCTGGCCGTATACATACTCCTCGAAGGATACGTAGGAAATATTCCCATATAGACCAAGATATACGAATCCCTGACTAGGGACTGTGTACGTCAAGACCGTCCCCGACAACGTTGAGCTTGTTGATGAACCATACTCAACATAAATATCCCCGACTCCCCCCTCATTAATAACATAACCACCATCGAATGATGCATATTCAACCTGTAAATTATAATTATTATTAAACGTTATTGTTGGGCCTATGAGTGATAGTTGCGATGTTGGAGGTACGGATGCCTCGGGATACGTTATATTGACAACGCCATAAAGCCCGGAGCCCTTCTGGGCCGTACCTGCAATATCAGTAATGCTTATGTAAGAGATGCTGTTTTGTATCGCGTTCTGGCTCCAGCCAATAAACATTATCGGTATTGGTCCCTCAAGTTCCTCGCACTCCACGGGCTCCCAAATGGCTACGTTACTCCCGTAATTCTCAGTTAATTGATTTGCGGCATTCTCAACAACACCATTACCCAAGCAACTGCCCATGTATATGTAGCCAAAGTACTCCTCACCACCTCCTGGGCTTGTGATTGTGGTAGGACTTATGGCGGGATCTCTATCCGCATCTAGAGATTTTATGGGTATGGGCTTAACGTGGTCAAACTTAACCGTAGTCATAATTGATACGGGTCTCCTCATTATTATCCAGGATGGATCGTAGGGTACTGTTGTTATTACTGTCCATGATTTATTACCCACGGTATAAGTCACGAAGGCTATGAGCGAGGGCCATAATAAATCGCCATACCTACCGAGCCACTTATTGGCTATGTGCGTGATTAGGTTACCCGTGAGGTTTACCGTAACTACCCCATTACTACCGTAGTAATAACCAACAACGTAGATTTTACCCGGCGTGAAGGCGAAGAGGCTCACGGTTATCGGCACCGACGAGCCATCATACACACCTCTAATTATCAACGTTGGTTCGCCAGTTAATAATTCGTAATAATCTATTTGGTAATCGGTTCTATTTATCACAATCATCGGCTTTGGGCTTATCTTTAATTGTTGTCCAGACACTATGAACATAGTTAATAATACTGCAGTAATCGAGAACACTAGGACTATTATTGATAACAATCTAGGGTAGTGTATACCCATCGAGCTTGCTAATCTACTGAAGCTTTTTTATCTTCGGGGTATTCTTAAAAAGTGCACCGAGCAGAATTGAAGGTCACACAATGAATGGTGCCGGGGCCGGGATTTGAACCCGGGCCCCCTTGCGGGGACGGACTTTCTATTTCAACTCCAGGCCCGCACCTTCGTCCTGGCTCGGTCACCCCGGCAATTTCTTAGTTCATTAACTGTGATTTAAAGTTTTCTTATTCTTCTTCGAGTAGTGTTGTTAGTGTCATTTGTATTGTTTTTAGTTTTTCGTACTCGTCCTCCATACCGTATTTTAGAGCCTTGACCATGTACTTAACTGCCTTATTCCTTAGCCTTCTGATGTACTCATTACCCTTTGGATTTATTACGCCTTTCTTCACCTTATTGATTACATCCATTGATTCCTTTATCATCTCGTCGATCTCCATTTTCAACCCTATCTGAGCCGTGTCCGTATGCTCCTCAATCGTCTTTTTACTAATATTAACATTTAGGAATATGGGTTGCGGTATTACTCTTGGTTCAGGCTTAATTAACTTGTACTTACCCATTATGTAACCCGCCACTAGGTACCTAAGTAGTTCTGAAACTCCATCAAGTCCCTCCTTTTCTGCAAGTTTTGTAAGGAGTTCCTTCACAGATTTATGTACCCTAACTGATACGACGGCTCCATCCTTCTCGGGCGCCCTAAACAAGTCCTCATACTTCACCGGTATATCATCTATTATGAAGACCTCACTCATTAACTGCTTGTAATTTGCGATTTAAATTTAGGGATGACTTATTTTGCGATGTAATATATGGCTTATTACCGCGTTTCTTAACTAATCAATTCTTAAATCCTCAGGAGATTTATGTAATTAATAAGGACCTCATTATCCATTGTTTTCCTAATCGCGTCTATGGCATTATCCAGCATATCATTTAGTAGGTTTCTCGCCTTACTAATCGCATCCTCAATATTCCCATTATCCCTACTCATTATCCTCACAATATTAATCTCATCATAATTAACACCTGGGTTCTTACTATCCATGTTTAGGTAATCAATAACGTCATCCCTAACCTGAAACGCAATGCCCACAAACCTACCAATATCCCTAATCCTACTTATCACCTCATTATCCTTAACATTAACGGAGTATGCACCAACTATCATTGATGACTCAATAAGCGACGCAGTCTTATAATAAATTAACTTTAGGTAATCATCAATCGTCGTATTATCCCTACCACTAAGTTCAGACTCCAGGCTCTGACCAACGGCTAATTTAATGGATGAGTTTAGGAGCTCAAACACAATGTCATTATCACCACTCCTTATTGCAAATTCCACGGCCTTAGCAATTATTAAGTCACTGGCAAGCATTGCTGTGTGAGAACCATAAATACTATACGGAGTCTCCACACCCCTCCTAATCCTCTGTTGGTCCATTATGTCATCCTGAAGCAGTGACGCAGTATGTATTAATTCTATAGATGCAGCTGGTAAAATAGCCCTTTCAATACCAGTACCATTACCTAATGCATATGCCATAAGAAGAACTAATGTGGGTCTAATTAACTTACCCCTATTCCTAATGTAATGATAGGTGGCTTTCAGAAGTCTATCGGGCATCCAAAGACCAATGAACGACTCCTCAAGTACATGAATAACCTTAGTAAGTGCGAACTTAACATCCATTGGCAATAACTCCATGTACTTACCTGGGTTCAGTACGACCATTTAATTCATTACCTCCTTAAACTTATGCCTTAATAAATACTACACGCACGTTAAGCAAAGCTGGAGATTAACCTAATCAATAAATTACCAATTAGGAACTTAACGAATGTGCTAACCCTCATTGATGATAATGTAGCCTCGTAAATTGAACTAGCCATAAGACCACTTGAAACCCTCAACGCGGTCTCCATGGCGTTCCTACTCATTAGTAATGAGTCACCAGCCCTCCTAAACATAACCATTCTATTCATCAAGGGCCTAAGCAACCTATCCATAAGTGCTGGGTAATTGCTACCATGCATTAATGACTCACCAAGTAAGTGGGCAGTTATCATGGCTGGGTTAATGCCAGCGCCGTTTGTCGGTATTACCGAACCAACCGCATCACCGATTAAGTACGCATTATTAACGCCATACTTATTCAGTAGGCCGCCGACTGGTAGAGTCTTCATGAGCACGGATCTTTGGATACCCTCAAGGCCGTATCTATTGATAAAGAGCATATGGTAATTAAGTGGATTATCCCCTCTCCATGCAATGTTATTCCTAACGCCAACGCCGATGTTATGCGTACCATCACCCCTCGGGAATACCCAGGCAAAGCCGCCAGGCGCTATTCCTGGATCCATGATAATAACGGCCTCATTATCCACGTACTTACCCCTAGCCCTTGAACTAGTCGCTATTATTAAGTCCTCAGCACCGAAGCCATTAGTTATGCCGAGACTAAGATCGACAATTGATGGATATGCATCAGCACCGACTAGGGCCTTAGTGTTAATCACGTACTCGCCACCATCCTTATCATGAACAAGACACTCATAACCATCATCCTTCACCATGCACTTAATGGCAGTAACCCCAAAATGAACCTTGGCACCCCCATTAATAGCGTCCTCAAGGACGCCCCTAATTAACGCCGCCTTATCAATGACGTAAGTCCTAAAGGGCATTCTAGCGATATCACGGTCATTAATCACGAGCCTTAACCACTTAATCTCATTAACAATGAATTCCCTACGCAGTGTCTCCCTAAGTGTCGTTAACAATACCTCGTATAAATCCCTATTAATCCAGGGCTTAAGTAAGTCCTCACTGGGTAGTAATTCACCGCATACTATTGGTGCATAAATCACGGACTTCTTATCAATGAGCATTACATCACCGTTGAAGCCATTCTTGACTAGATAACGGGCTAGGTAGGAACCAGCGGGTCCACCGCCAATTATTAATACATCAGTCTTAACAACCACGCTAAATCAAGTAATTGGGGATTAATTACCTCTTCTGTAGAAATCCTTAAAAAATCCCCTGTATCGGCAATGCCGTGCCTAGGGAAGTATTCCTTGTGGAGTTGTGGCGTAGGTATGCAGATGCCGCAGTTGAGATTAGGGTTAAGAGGTATTCTGATTATGTGAAGTTGAAGGCTAGGTTAAGGCATCAATTATACACGATTAGGGTTCCACCTGACGTGGCTGATCAATTGATTAGGGAGTATAAGTCGAAGAATAAGACCGTTAATGAGTACTGATTATTCGGCCCACCAATCATCATTTTATTCAGGGCTCCAGACCGTAATCATCAATTCATATCAACCAAACAAGGGCATTATCAACTAATAAACCTTATTAAGGGTTTAGGTTTCGTTGTTTCGATGTCAACTGAGGAATTAATAAATAAGGCCAGGGAAATAGTGATTAAGCTAAGGACTGCTGAGGAGTTGATAAGGAGCGGGAAATTGGATGATGGTGTTAAACTATTTAGGGAGGCTACGAAGGAGGCTAAGGAGACTAAGCTCTTCGATAATTACATAGCCATTATTAGGAAGGTCAGGAGACTAATCAATGAGACAAGGACTAGGCAAGCGAGGAAGTCGGCTCAGGAGAATAAGGCTTGAGAAAGGTAAGGCATAATTTTTAAATTAACCCGCAACCACACACTGCGGTTTGGTGATAGCATGGCAGTGACCTGCTCAAGGTGGGAGAGATTGATTGAGAAGGCCGAGAGGGAGGGTAATAAGGAGAAGGCACTGGAGTTTAGAGAGAAGCTTGTGGAATGCGTTGTGTATATGGCTCAGGGGTTAATAGCCAGGGGTAGGTCAAGGGATTTAGACGAGGCGGAGGAGTTGCTTAAGTATGGCGATGAGGTCGGTAATAAATTGGGCATTAACGAACTCCTATTCCACGTAAACCTACTCAGGAAAAAGATTGAAGAAAAGCGCGAGAGGAGGAAGCCGAAGGAGGCCGAAGCCAAGCAGTAATTATTTCAATAGGTCAATCAATGTATTAACCACGAATGTAGGCCTATACTTACTATTGACTAGGTCCTCGATCTTGGTCTCGCCTGTCAGGACAAGTATTGAGGTTACACCGTTCTCGTTGGCCATGGCTATGTCCGTGTATAGCCTATCACCTATTATCACGGCATCACTAGGCCTAACACTCAGCTTCCTCAGCATGTAATTAAGGAATAAGCTACTCGGCTTACCCGTCACCGCCATTGGTTCCTTACCCGTGGCCGTCCTAATTAATGCCCATATCGAACCAGTATCCGGGATGTAACCCCTATCCGTAGGGCACAGTATGTCTGGGTTAACCACGATGTAAGGAGTGCCAGTCATTATGTGGCGTACAGCCCTAACTAGCTTACCATAGGTTAGTGTCTTATCGAAGGCAATAACCACAATCTCTGGTCTTTCTGGGTCGTGATGAATACCTGAACTTACGAGGTCATGAATGAACTCAGGCGTACCAAGTGCGTAAACCCTCCTTACGCCAGTCTCGTATAAGTACTCTATGGCAGCTTCTGTTGATATGAAAACCTCATCATGGGAGAAAAACCTTCCCAATATTCGTCTTAGTCTCTTGATATGGTGCTCCTTACTGAAGGATGAGTTATTCGTCATTATAACGTATCGCTTGCCATGCTCATCAAGGAACCTTATGAATTCCCTGGCACCAGGTAATGGTCTTGAACCAATATAGAGTGTGCCATCACCATCAAGAACCACTAAATCCTTACCTAATAAAATCCTTAGTGCATTATTCATAGTATTAAATTAAGATGACCAGCATATACCAAGTATTAATATACTTTATCACCTAGTCATTAATTACCTAGATTACTTGAGGATAATACTTATTAAAAATGATCAGTTTCTGCAATTAATGCCCAATGGTGATCAGACTGGAATTAAGGTAGTAAAAACAGACTTACTTGTTAGGTTGGATCGCCTACCATTCTCACCATTCCACCGAAAGGTTATCCTGGTATTAACAGCCGCGTATTTCCTAGATGGCCTCGAGAGCACCCTTTATGGCGGTGTATTAGCCATTGTTGCTAAGGTATTTAAAATAACGCCATTGGAGTCAACACTAGGCCTTGTCCTATTCCTAATAGGCGCGGCGGTTGGCGCTGAATTATTTGGTGTTTTGGCTGACGTCCTTGGCAGGAAGAGGTTGTTCATGACTACGATATTGATTTACGGCTTATTTACGGCCTTATCAGCAGCCTCATTTAATTTTATAAGCCTTACAGTATTCCGATTCCTGACTGGCGTTGGCATTGGTGGTGAGTATGGTGCCGTGAATAGTGCGATTCAGGAATTCGTACCACCAAGGGAAAGAGGTAAGTGGTTGGGTTTCGTAATAGGCGCTGGTTGGGATGTTGGCACAGTCATAGCATCATTAACCTCCTACTTCGCAATATCCAGGTTACCAATAAACATTGGTTGGAGGATTGCCTTCCTAATCGGTGCAGTACTCGCAGTGTTTGTGTGGGCTATTAGGAGGTCAATACCTGAATCACCGAGGTGGTTACTATCGAAGGGTAAGTACAATGAGGCTGAGGGCATTGTTAAGCAGATTGAGGATCTCGTTAGGAATCAGCTAGGGATTAAGGAATTACCACCAGTTCAACCTGTTGATGTTGTTATTGCTAGTCCAAGGGGTTGGACAGTGGCTAAGAAGGTATTCACACTATACCCAAGGAGAGCCATAAGCGCCGTCTTACTTAATTTCACAGAGACTTGGCCATATTACACAGCATTCACGTTAATACCTGTATTCCTATCCTCACTGGGCGTGTCATCGAAGGTAATACCACTATACCTAGTCCCAGTTACGGCATTTGGCGCAGTGGGTGCCTTTGTAATTCCGTACCTAGCCGATAAGGTTGGCAGGAGACCAATGGCCGTTGTATCCTACGCTGTTGGTGGATTGCTCGGTCTTCTAATGGCCTACCTGTTCTATATCAAGGCGATAGGGTTAGCAGGACTGATAGGGTTACTGGCCTTAACGTACTTCTTTGTGTATGCCGCTGCCGATATACTCTACGTAATGATACCCGAGGCATTCCCGACGCAGTTAAGGGCTGCGGCTGTCGGTACGGCTGTATCAATAGGTAGATTAGGTGGTATTATCGGAGCATTCGTCATGCCATACATACTAGTTACCTTTAAGCCACTACCATATGCAGCATTAATTGCATTTACGTTAATGGCTGTGATAATGATAATCGGCGCAATAGCCGGTGTATTAATTGGTGTTGAGGGGAAGGGAAGAAGCCTTGAGGAGTTATCGACATATAGGTAACCGAAATTCAGCAGTTCCCTCAAAATAACTAAAGATAAATATTCTTTATTTCACTTATCAAAGTTATGGTGAATCAGTATGTCAATACTTAGTATTGAATTCACTGTGAGTAGGGAGGTAGATCCAAGGCGCCTTGATAGGGTTTGGCAGGTACTTAGTGACGTTGGAGCCATGCCTAGGTACTGGAGGGGTCATAGAGAGGTGGAGATAGTAAGTAGGGATGGTAATGCGTATCTCGTCAAAATCAAGTTCGCATTCTCAGGCCCAAATAACAGAGGCATTGCAAGGATTGAGATACATAATGCTGATAGGCTCGTGCTTATTAATTACCTGGAAGGACCAATAAGGGGTTATGTAAGGAACTACATAAATGGAAACTTACTAATTAGCCAATGGAGCATTAGGATAAATCCACTCTTTCTAATAATAAAGCCCTGGATAAGGAAACACTTTATGAATGGAGCAGGCAATGCGTTGGTGCGAATATTGAACGAGGAGACTTGATAAGGTATGTAATTGATTATTCTGAGAATATATCATTTATGATTTTAATTAATATCAGGGGTGATTAATAGGGCTTTGCGATAATGATTATTGATAAAACACCTAATTTGCTCCTTTAAACCTTAATTAATAATGTATACACCAAGACATAATCAGGGACTAACTTAATAAATAATTTGCCAATAGGCGGTTAGGTGGATAGGGGCTTCGTTATTGCGTGGAGTGTAACCTTTCTACAGTTGGCTGTGAGGCTGGGTTGGGGAGTTGTTAGTGTGACTGTGGCTGAGTTGTTGAGACTTAACCCGGTGCAGATAGGGCTTGTTCTGACCCTGTTCTATATTGGTTATATGACTTCTTCAATACCCTGGGGGGCACTCATTGATAGGTTTGGGCCGAGTAAAGCAATACTCGTTTCCGGAACCTTATCCAGCGCCGTGATTTTAATGTTATTCCTGGCAAACACCTTCACACAAATCTTACTGCTTTACCTAATGGCTGGTTTCCTAACTGCTGGTTTATTTCCATCAGCGATGAAGATAGCAAGTTACTCAACTCAGGAGAAGGTGCACAGTAGGATTGCGATGCTGGAGAGTGCTGCACCAATAGTCCTAATTGCATTGAGTGCTGCATCTCCATTAATAATTACCCACTGGAGAACCTTTTATCTGGCAATATTCCTCGCACTACTCACGGCATCTCTATCCTCAATAGACCTCAAAGTAGGTGGTAGCAAATACGCCAGGCCTAAAAGCGTGTTAATGAATTTAAGGGTGGCGAAGGCTGTAGCGATAAGGGCAGGGGAATTATGGGGATCCTGGGGAACATCGAGTTGGCTCCTGCCATTCTTGGTCCTCTATGATGGGATCAAGGGAATACTACCCGTATTACTCTTCTTCATATACTCCCTGGGGCAGTTGGTCTCCATATTCTTGGCATCAGTACTACCTAAGTCAATAGGTGAGAGGAAAGTTATTGAGATCTCACTAACGGCCTTTATAGTCTGTGACTTCTTAGCGGCAATCCTTCTCAAGGACACACTATTACTCTTCCCGATCTTCCTTGTACTTGGAATTAGCTCGTTTTTGTATAGACCACCAACTGATGTATTGATAATAAAGATTATGGGAAATGAATATGCAGGTACGTCAATGGGCTACGCAAATGCCGTATCCCAGTTAGGTTCTATGGTGGCTCCAATATTCGTAGGTTTCGCAATAAGCATAAGCCCAATACTTGGCGTTTTAAGCCTAGCACTAGGGCCCTTAATATCATTAATAATCCTCTACATGATTTAATACACAACATCAATAATGAATAATACCCTCGAGCCCCGTACCATCACTGAATTCTTCCATCTTATGAACCTAGCCTCATGGGATACAGTAAGAGATGAACCTTGACCATGAAAACGCATCATACTCTAACGTCAGTACTAGAGTGGTTTTAATGCACGTAGCATCTATTGATTCGAATACAATATAATGAATAAATAATAGTTAATATAATGGTAATCAATGTTTAAAGTTCAGTTAAGATATTCCGACACCGATCAGATGGGTGTTATTTATTTCGCTAGGTACTTTGTATACGCTGATGAGGCTATCACGAGCTTCATGAAGGAACGAGACATTGATATTGTTAAGCTTGAGAAGGAGGGCATATATTTTGCCGTTGCCTCCGCACATTGTGACTATGAAAAGCCAATTAAGTATAGCGATAATTGCCTCGTTAAGGTACAAGTCTCAAGAATTGGAAATACCAGTGTAACATTCAACTTCGAAATAATGGCAAATAACGAAGTAGTTGCAAACGGATACATAGTGTACGTATTGATAGACAAGGAGGGCAAAAAGAAGCAATTACCGGATGAAATAAGGAAGTCACTGATTAAGAGTTAAGCTATGTATATTTCATAACCCACTAACCAACTAAGAGAAATCAAAATAGAAACAATGTCTAATACACAATACATAAATGAAACTGTTTAATAATTTTAACGATAATGATGGTTAATATTTTCGCCTGACTACCGATGCTAATTCATAACCGAGCATGGCAGACACAGCACCATTAAATACATAAATTAGCACTGGTAATGCGGCAATTACTATCGCTGGAATACCCACCAAACTTGATAGGATACCTAGCAACTTTATTGATTCATTAAGGTGAAAACCTAGGTAAAATACATACTCTGCGATTATCACTAGGAACATTGCCGTGGAACCCATGATTAAGTTATTCCTCATTCTATACTTTCTAAGCGTCATTACTATAGAAAACACAAGCACTACTATGAAGGGTAACCACCAATTCACTAATTGAGTAAGTACTGAAATACCAGCTGCCAAGAATGAATATTGTAACGTTCTAAATCTCATCATATATGTTAGGAGAGAGCCTATGAATAAGGTAATCACTATGTAGAACATCCACGCTAGTGACTCGATTATTGTTAGTATGAGGGGCCCTGGTCTTAGTACCAAGGTTGGGTTTGAACAGTTTAATAGGAATATTAATGGTAAGTACTCGTGATGCTCGTATATTGGTACGTAGTTGTCATAATACGGACTTAACGGATCCTCACTCTCACCGCCTGGGAATACGCCGTAGGCTATTGGTGGAGATTGATTGAATATGGCTATCCAAGTGAATGACTGACCACCAGTCATGTTTAACCCGCTTGAATCCCACATCGTGTTTGCATCGCCGCCCTGCTGGAATGGACCCTCAGAGAATTGTGACAGTGATGTTAATGATTCGAGGTAATGACCGTGGAACCTACCCCACTCCCAATTACTTATGTTGTTGCCGGCAATACTCGTTAAGTAGTTGATTGCTTGATTTAGCGCCAGTACCATGACCATGTATGCATTCCTCCTTTCGCCAGTTAGTGGATCGTTGAACCAGGGCGAGTACGGATCATTAATTGTTAAGTTAGCCACAAACGCCACCAACTTACTACTCATACTCACTGGGAATGCTGACGTGTTTATTCCGTAGTACTCAAGCCATGGATAAATAACGTCCTTAACGTAATTATGAACAAAGAAGTAATAAATGGTTGCAGCCGAGGAGTTAGCGCTCATCCAACCATTCCATGAAGATAGTAAGTAATAGACCTGCCTCATCGTCGTATTATTCCAACCATACATCCTAATTGCGATTAATAACGAAGGCACTAGGTACTTGGTTGAGTAGTCCAAGTCATTCCACTGAACATACATTAAGTAACCTGGAGTAATAGTATTCGTCTGATTAAGGAGATATGCCTGGGAATACGCCCTGAAACCCACCGAGAAGAAGTCCCAAGATGGTCCTATGTAGAATGGATATGCATAACCAATTGGTCTCTGGTTTGACGCAACTATGTAATGAGACGATGGGTTACAGGTCTGTGGTATTTCATAATAAGGTATGTAACCAATAATAAGTGACCCGTTGATGGCAGGTAATACCATGCCTGGATAACCCCTATTAAACAATGGGTATAGACCAGCACTTATTGCGGCTATGTTCCCATAAACATCGGCATACACGAAATTCTGCGGTGGTGAGTACCATAGACTCAGTGCATTCCAGAAGTCTGTGAAATTCCTTGCCTGCATAATATGCAGTAAAACACCAATATCGTCTGATGGTAAATCACCCGTCCAGTTCATGATAACGTACGTATCTCCATAATGAATTTCTGGACCGAGTAATGTCCAGTTCACTATGAACCTCACAGAACTACCATTTGGTAGTGGTATGTAGTATATGTACTGTCTGTATGGATAGAAAGCACCGTTTAGGTAATAACCATTGGCTGTGGCATTTATGAAGTAGAAATAAGTCATCTGCGCCTGTACATCAGTGAGGGTCCAACCAATGTACTTATTAAACCCTATTATGATGACCGGCGTACCCGGTATTGAAACTCCATAAACCGTGTAATTAGGATCTATTAACTGAACTTGGAACCAAATCGATGGAAGTGTCGTCGGTAGCACCGGGCCACCCATGAGGAGTGGGTATTCGGACTTTGGAGATTGAACAGCAATTGCATTACTATGTCCTGGATCACTAGGTAACACATTACTTACTAAGTACATGTATATTGCAAGTAGGTCCTTCCAATGCTCCTGGGAATACATGATTTGCTGAGGCAACGGACTCCAGTCCTCATTTACGGGGATGTAGGGAATGAATTCCGTACTTAGGCACTTGCCCTCGTATTCGAGTAATGTTAATAAGCTGCCATTGCCGGGGACATAAAACGTTTGATTAACAGGTGATACGTAGGGATATAATTGGTTAGCTAGTTCGTAACCCATTGCTCCCGCTAGTGCTGAGAACCTAAGTGGAGTGAGTGTGAGTGATAGTCCCTCAACCATGTACTGTTGGACATACAGCGAATCAAGAGGAATCCAATAACTTGGCCTATAACCAATTAACTTGTAATATATTGAGTATTGATTTGTAGTTAATACCTGAGATACGTAATCATTAATTCCCTCCGTATACGCCTCAAATATGGAATATGCATACTTATCATTATTTTGTACGTAATTCAATGTTTCATTTGCCGTAAGGGCATTACCAAGCCATAATTGATACTCATCATAACTCAACCAGGACTCACCAAGTATTTGGGACATTCTGCCTGAGGATAGACGACTCAGTAGGTCCATCTGCCATAACCTATTATACGCCTGAATATAGCCGAAGGCTAGGAATAAGTCATGGTCATTAGCGGCACATATATGATATGCACCGTACTTATCAATCTTAACATAGACTGTATCATAAAGATTAGGGAGGTAAATAACGCCCTTAGGTGGAATCTCCTTAGCGGCGTCAGTCCATACACCACTAATGGGATTAAGCAATGATAAGGATGAGTTTAAAATAAATGAAATAATCACCGCAAAGATCAGCATTATAATCAATAACATATACGTCAACTTATTCTTAGACATTAACCGATAAATATTAATTTAGAACCTATAAATTTTATTCTTACATAGTTTATTTATAATTTTATAAGAATTAATATAATCTACTTATTTCCGCTGCATATGCTATATTTAGTATTATTTCTTCATCTAAGTGTTTCGTTATTAGCATCATACCTATTGGTAATCCATCTAATTTACAGCAGGGTATTGATAATGCTGGGTGTCCAGTTACATCAAATGGTGCCGTGTTATAGAGCATGCCTGCTGTCATTAATAGCATTAATTCGGGTGTTGGATTATCCACAAACCTAAGCGGTTTCTGCGGGGTAGTGGGCATGAGTAGTGCGTCGTACTTCATTAAAGCGTCATCATAAGCCCTCCTTAAATCAAGGGCCAGGTTCCTGGCCTTCGCGTAATACGTGTTATTATACTTGGTAATCATGTAATACCCAAGTACAGCACCTGCCTTAACGTTCAACGGCAATTCATCGGCCATGGACTTAAGGGCATTACCGAAAAACCCAGCCAACTGTCGCTCAAGGTAACCTCCCCTCCAGGCAACACCCGATGCCAAGAACATGTTGGCCACCGTACCCTCGATCATTAATGGAGTCCAAATGGCCACACCCAATTTATGCATGGGTATTGAAACCTCCTCAACCGTTATTCCCAGGCTACGCAACTTATTGGCAGTCTCCCTAACAGCCTTGTTAACATCCTCCTCAGAGACAGGCCATTCAAAGCCCTCCTTCACAATTCCTACTCTCAGTCCCTTAACATTACCTGTCAATAACTTCGAATAAGGCTTAACTGGAGGCTTTGGTAAATCACTGGGTTGCCTAGGATCTAGGTCATCCCTACCTGCAATTACCTCAAGCGTTAGAGCTAGGTCCTCAACTTTACGCGCTATTGGACCTGCATGGTCAAGTGTCGGCTCTATCGTGGCGATACCAGTATATGGAACTAATCCATACGTTGGCTTAAGCCCATAAACCCCAGTCCACGCACTAGGGACCCTTATTGAACCACCCTGGTCAGCGCCTATCGCAACATCACACACGCCCGTTGCAACTGCAACGGCGGCGCCACTTGATGAACCACCACTCATGTACTCAGGATTAGCAGGGTTCCTAACAAGCATTGGGTATGACGTGAAACTACCACCTGAAAAACTCAGTGCTTCACAGGTTGTTTTCGCCACAATATGCCCTCCTTCATCAAGAATCCTAATAACGACTGTAGCGTCAATCTCCGGCACAAAACCCTCCAACACTTTAGTACCGTGAAGCATAGGCACGCCAGCAATCATTACGTTATCCTTAACACAAACCTTCTTACCAGCGAGCTTACCCTGATCCCTACCCTTAATGTCCGTGAAAAACGCTATGGCACCATATGAATTCTCTTGAGGATTCGGCCTCCTCCATGATCTAGGATACAGTGCATGTAATGCACTGGAAACATTATCGTTAATCCCATCAAGTTCATTATATGAAAGCAGTAACAATTTAATTGCCGTTTGTATCGCCGTAATTTCCTCATCGCTTAAATGCATACTGAATTTCATAGCAATATCCTTAATTTCTGATGCTGTGGGCACTCTTGGCATAATGCCTAAAATGAGTAGTCATATAATTATTTATTTGTTCTATAATTTAAATATAATTATATTATAGAGTAAATAATTTTTATTGTGGTAATGCATATATTTATTAAAATAAACTATTCAATAATGGTTGAAGTTACTTTTGATGTTGATTTTAGAGACTATCAGTTAAACATTAGGAAGGTAATTGAATACGGACTCCAAATAGCGCCGGAGCAGAGAGTATTGTTCGCACCACCCAATTTACCCATTAAAGAATATACCTATAAAGATCTTTACAGTAGAGTTAATGCGCTTGGTTCGTTTCTTGATGAATTGAATGCTAAACGTGCCGAGAAACCTCATGAGTTTGGTGGTAAGATTGCCGTTATGGATTGGAATACCGTTAGATACTTGGAGCTTATGTTCGGTGTTCCTATGTATGGCGCGACATTATTTACAGTAAACATTAGGCTAGCGCCCGAGGAAATACTCTATACAATGGGTATCGTTAAGCCTGAGGCTCTTTTCATTCATATAGACTTCCTACCACTGCTTAAACCCATACTTACTAATATTAACAGTATTAAGCATGTTATAATTATGGATGATGCAAGTACGGTCGGTACTGAGACTTCTAAGGTTAAGGTTGAGGTTCCAAGTGGTGTTCAGGTTTATGAGTATGAGGATGTTGTTGGTCGTGGTAAATCTTACTATGATTGGCTTGATGTTGAGGAGCATATTATTGCAGAGATTTTCTTCACCTCGGGTACCACAGGTAGACCTAAGGCCGTATATCACATGCATAGGCAAGTCGTCATAGGCACAATGCAGTTGCTGATTGCTGAGGAGCAACCACCAATCCTGATTAATAATAGGGACTACCAATTAATTACTACCCCCATGTTCCACATACTCGCATGGCTTCACCCATATGAATCGTTCCTCATTGGAGCTCCTATGGTATTACCTAGTAGGTATGACTGGCGTTACATAACCAGGCTGCTTGTTGATAAGCTAATTCCTGAAGCTAAAAGACTAGGTGGTAGAGTTATTGCTAAGGGCGTACCATCAATGCTAATATCAATAATCGAGAGCGCCAAATCCATGGGTATTAGTGATTTGCATGGCTTTTCCTATGGTTATGGAGGTCAGGCATTACCTGTTGCGGTGTATGAGGAGGCTAAGAAAATGGGTATTGAAATATTGACAGGTTACGGTCCATCCGAAACACTTACAGCAATAACTAGGTCGTTCATGGTGCCCAGGTATTACTTGAGGGAGGGTTATGACTTTGAGAAGTTTAGAGATCACCAAGTAATTGGGAATTCCTTAGGCACTCCTGTACCATTAACACTTGTCAAGGTGATTGATGAGAATGGTAGGGAGCTGCCCTGGGATGGTAAAACGATTGGTAGGCTCGTATTCTATTCACCAACTATAACCAGGGAGTATTTTGGTGATACTGAGAAGACTGAGAGGGCTTGGAGGTTTAGGTACTTCGATGTTGATGATATGGTCGTAATCGATGAGCATGGCTGTGTATTCTTTGTTGATAGGGAGAAAGATGCTGTAAAGAGTGGTGGTGAGTGGATACCATCATCAAGGTTAGAAATGTTTATATCAACACATCCAGCAGTCAGTGAGGTTGCTGTTATCGGTATTCCCCATCCAAAGTGGGTTGAAAGACCAATAGCCATTGTTGCATTGAAGCCTGAGTATATTGGTAAAGTCACTGAGGACGAGATAAAGAGCTACTTACAAAGAGAATTTGTTGATAAGGGGTTAATGCCAAAGTGGTGGATACCTGATAAGTTCGTATTTGTAAAAACCGAGGAGCTACCAAGAACTGGCACAGCAAAGATAGACAAGAAGGTATTAAGGGAGAGGTATAAGAACATGTTTATGTAGTTTCCTTAAATTAAGAAAATTGAAAATAGATTTTACCCAATTTTTTACCACCACTCCAGTAGCTTCTTTATGTCGTCGATTTTCGCCAGGTCTGCGTTATATAGTGCTGCTGTCCTGCTTATGTCATAGTTATACGACCTGTATAGTTCTATTACGCTTGCCTCTATTGACCCTTCCGCATGTATCATACCTACGGATAGTAATGCCCCGAGAGCTGATAGGAATTCGCGGGCTACTTGAAATAGTCGAATTCTTGTTCTTGCATCAGTACCTTTCTTACCGACTAAGTACTTAACCATGTACTTCTCCTCAGTTGGATTACTCAATTCACTGGTTGATGGTATATCGGCGAGTAAGCCACCTGCTACGTCAATCATGTCCTTAACAGCGTCTAGGTACTTGGCATTGGCCGTTAATTTACCCACGTTTGTGTATATCGGGTTTGGTATGCATATACCCGTGTTTGGATCCTTGATGCACTTCTCGGCCGAGGCTATGGCGCTGGATACCAAGTACTCCTTATACGTTATTATATCGACAATATCCCTCCTAATGTGGGATGCTGTCTCAACATCGTTATACTCAGCAAAGAGCTTTGCGTAACCAAGTATTATATCGGCCAGGGCAGCCCTATAGGAAATTGCAGTGAACCTGTGATAAAGCGCGAAAGTTAGTCCATAGGGTGCCGCGAACTCGTACTCACCTGCCAGGAACACCCTATCGTTCGGAACCTTGACATTGTCGAATATGGTCAGCGTCTCAACCTCCACATTAGTCTTACCCATTGGAAACTCATCACCAAGCATATTAATCTCAACCTCCCTCAGTGGCCTAGGTATTAGGATTATGCCCTTGGCATTGACCGGTAGCGCAAAGGCAACAGCATAATCAGCGTCCTCCTTAACCATATTCCTATAGGGCAGGACAATAAGCTCATTAGCCGCGATGGACTGGGTCGTATGCACCTTAGCACCCCTGACAATGATGCCGTCAGAATCCCTACCAACAATATGAACATATAGGTCTGAGTCCTCCTGTTGATGAGGTCTAAGCATCCTGTCGCCCTTAACGTCCGTCTGGGCAACGGCTATTGTAACATCATCCTTAACAACACGTTCATAATACCTCATAACCCTATCAAAGTAATTAGTACCCCTGATCCTATCGAGTTGCTTAGATGCAATCATAAGTCCAAACAACGCATCTGAACCAATAGTCTTCATAATATTAAACATACCCCTACCAAGCAAGGTCGTATTATAAATGAGCTTAAATCTCTCAATAAGATCCTCAGGACTCCTAGGTACTTTGTAAAACCTACTTATCGTACCATACTGCGGATCATCAAACGTCAAATACTTCTTAAGCTCAGGGTCCATCTGCCATCTGTAAAGCTCAGCTGCATGGTTAATCGCAGCCCTTAAAATCTCGTGTGTCGTTACGTCACTCACAAGCTTACCCCTATAATAAATGACCCTACCATCACGCAGACTATTAACATAATCCTCAAAGGACCTAACCATATTCTTAACATTTATGACTAACGATTAATTAGCTTATTTGTTATTAAATTTAAATAGATGTATTGTAATAAATACATATAATATATAGAGAGGATGTTTATTAATAGCTTTCATATATAAAATAGTTCATGGAATTAATAACAAAACAGATAGGAGATACCGAAGTTCAGTTGGTTCCTGAGAGAGATTATGTTTGCGAAATACCTAGTGACAGGGTATGGTATAGGTACTGGCCTCCGAGGATTCCAAGGAGGATGGATTATCCGAAAGTTCCTCTCTTTAATATGGTTGAGGTATCAGCGACTAGGTATCCAGATAAGGATGTGATAATTTACTATGGCTTCAGAATAAAATATTCAGAGTTCTGGGACTCAATACTTAGATTTTCATCGTTTTTGTATAATTTGGGTATTGATAAGGGCGATAGGGTAGCCATTTATATGCCGAATACGCCTCATTGGTTAATATCATTTTTTGGTATACTAAGGGCTAATGCTATTGCCGTTCCAGTTAATCCATTAGCAGCACCTGACGTGCTTGAGTATATTTTGAGGGAAACTGGGGCTAAGGCTATTATTACGTTATCACAATTATTAACTAGGCTACTTAGCATTAAGGATAGGGTTCCATCTCTGAGATATGTAATTGTTGGTAGATATAGGGATTACCTTCCAGAGAAGCTTGAGTTAAAATTACCGCAATTAATGTTAATGGACCCTGAAGTACCTCAAGGCGTGATTAATTGGAGAGATGCCGTTTCCTTTAATGGTAGTCCACCTCAGGTTAAGGTTACGTATGAGGACCTTGGCGCAATACCGTATACTTCAGGTACAACAGGAGTTCCTAAGGGCGTTATGCATAGTCATGGTACAATGTGGGCATCCGCACTAAACGCCGCGGTTTGGTATAATACAGCGCCAAGTGCTATTGTATTAACAGTATTGCCCATATTCCATGTGACGGGGCTCGTGCATTCCGTATTAGTGCCACTTTACGTTGGTGCAACAATGGTATTAATGACAACTTGGGATAGAGAAAACGCAATAGATGCAATTGAGAAGTATGGAATATCTCACTGGACTAGTATATCAACTATGATCGTTGATTTATTAGCAATGCCTGGCATTGAGAAAAGGAACCTTTCGTCATTGATACTGGCTGGTGGTGGCGGTGCTCCAATGCCTGAGGCTGTGGCTAAGAGATTTAAGGAGCTCACTGGCCTTGATTACTTAGCAGGTTACGGATTAACTGAAACATTCTCACAAACACACGTTAATCCACCGCATAGGGTTAAAATTGGCAGTGACTTAGGAATACCGCAGCCCTGCACTGACGCCTTAGTGATAGATCCAGATACGAAGGAAGTTTTACCACAGGGTAAGACGGGAGAGCTCATAATTAGGGGTCCTAATGTGTTTAAAGGCTATTGGAAGAAGCCGGAGGAGACTAGGGAGGCCTTTATAGAGGTTGATGGAAAGCTTTACTTTAGAACTGGGGATGTGACTTATATGGACGATGAGGGCTACTTCTTCTATGTTGATAGGATTAAGAGAATGATTAATAGGGCTGGGTATAAGGTTTGGCCATATAGAGTCGAGAATATTCTATACATGCATCCAGCCATTCTTGAGGTAGCGGTAGTAGCAATACCAGATTTAAGGGTTGGCGAGGAGGTTAAGGCATACGTTGTGCTTAAGCCAGAGTATAAGGGCAAAATTAAGCCTGAAGATATAATACAATGGGCAAAGGAGAGGATGTCGGCATATGAATATCCAAGGATTGTGGAGTTTGTTGATTCATTACCTAAGACAGCCACTGGTAAAATAGACTGGAAAATACTTCAGGAGCAAGAAAGGAAGAAGGTTGGTGGTAAGCAATGAGTCGTGGTATGGTCAGGATATCGATTGCTGGAGGAAATGAAATAGACCCTGGTAGTATGGGTTTAACATTATTTCATGAGCATCTTAGACTAATTACTGAAGTTGTTCGCTGGAACTGGCCTCACCTCTATAATGAGGATGAGGAGCTTAGGCGTGCCATTGATGCTGTTAATGCGGCTAAGAAGTACGGTGTTAAGACTATTATTGATCTTACAGTGGCTGGTATAGGACGTGATGTGAGGTTTAATGAGAAGGTTGCTAAGGCCACGGGTGTTAACATAATAATGGGTACCGGATTCTATACATATACAGAGTTACCGTTCTACTTCAGAAATAGGGGCATTGATTCTTTAGTCGATGTTTTTATTCACGATATAACTGTTGGCATTCAAGAAACTAGTACGAAGGCTGCATTTGTTAAGGCAGTCATCGACTCACCTGGGCTGACTAAGGATGTGGAAATGGCTATTAGGGCCGCAGCTAAGGCTCACATAAAAACTGGTGTGCCAATAATAACTCATTCCTTTGTTGGTAATAAGTCGAGCCTTGATCTCATAAGGATATTCAAGGAAGAAGGTGTGGACTTGGCAAGGACTGTGATTGGACATGTTGGTGATACTGATGATATTTCATTAATTGAGCAAATATTGAGGGAAGGTGCATTTATTGGTCTCGATAGGTTCGGTCTTGATATATACCTACCGCTTGATAGAAGGATAAAGACCACAATAGAGCTTATTAAGAGGGGATGGATTGATCAATTATTGTTATCGCATGATTATTGCCCAACCATTGATTGGTATCCACCAGAGGTTGTGAGGAGTACGGTGCCTGATTGGTCATTGACCTTAATATTTGAGAAGGTAATACCGAGAATGAGAAGTGAGGGTATAACTGAGGAACAAATAAACAGGGTACTAATAGATAATCCAAGAAGGTTATTTACTGGTAGGTAGTAATTATTGATATTAAGATATGGAACTTACTAATCTTTTGAGTTTTATTAATGAAATAAGGGAAACGGATTAAAGCCTCACTATTCGTCATCAACGAATACTTACCCATTCAATAAATGGTAAATAATTGGATTTAAATGCATCCATAATAGGCCATGGACTTATTAAGGCAATTACGCCGATTTGTACTGATTTTCAGATTAATTGGATTATTAATCGAGGTATAGCAATTCGATTTCATCCCTAATTATTGGTAATATTAATACTCAACCAATTCCTGGTTCATAATTAATAACGACATCCTTAGCCTCATAATACTCCTTAGGGCCAGCCTTGATTATGACTGTCGAGAACTTTAACGGATTATTGGGCTTTTTCGGGAGTAGGTAGTATCCGTGCACTCCGTTTGCACGTACCAATTTAAGTCTCATTGGGATCATGGGATTAAAACAATTGATAAGTGCTTTTCCTTTGTAATACACAGGAATTACTCAATATTTGTTAAGAAGTTGTATGAAATACCTAATTAAATGATCAATATTAATAATGTAATTACTAAATTCCTGGACATTGCTGCAAATTCTAGAGGTGCATTACCTCCGTATAAGTATGGTACTACCTCAGAACCCGATAATGAACTCATAGTAACATCATTGAGAAATACACAGATTAATCGATCAAGAATAAGTAAGTTAAATGTAAGTATTAATCATGATTTCTTGGTTATTGATGAATCAAGCAGAAGCTTTAGCACGCATAATTTTAAGCTCTCTATAACCGGTGTTGCGGCATACGGTGCTGGGAACCCAATAATTACGTATCCGGAGACCACGTTTGGTAAACCAATCAATGTTGACTGGGGATTTACAGGATTAAAAGCACCACCGGATGTCTTAAAGGCTATTGAGGAAAACAATGCGACCAGTGGTTATATTAGGACTAGAAGCCTTGAGGGTGATTACTTCATTGAGTATGATGATGGCGTTGTAGTTGATGAGGTCAGAATGGGTCTTGAGACAAGATTCATAGATTCCTTAATGAATAGTAAGCTCCTTAATAATAACCTCCTCGTTATCGATGGACCCATATACCTGGCAATGAAGGAGAGGAAGAGATTGGCTGACATGAGGATCAACGTGATGAATAGGCTTAGTAATTCCGGGATCCCAACTGTTGGTGTTGTTAAGAGAGTCGAAGGTTCTGGGAAGCTGTGTAGAAATTCCGTGCTCAATGTCATAGAAAACAACGTCAAAGATTTTAAT